>JAVEDA010000290.1 GCA_030841195.1 Actinomycetota bacterium
TGCTGCCGCATCGCGGCATCCATGTTCCAGGTCCCGGCTACAGCGAACACGGTCCGTCCTCCCTGAGGGGTCGTACGCCAATCCTGGCCAAGGTGTGCAGCACGCGCCAGTGAGTAGTGCCGGCTCCGGTCGGTCGGACAAGGTCCTCTAGCAGCGCGGGCCTTATCCGCCTGCCTTCTCGGCGGTCATGAACAGCTCGTTGTAGCCCTTCTCGGTCACGGTGACCTCCTCGAACCGGGCGAACAGCTTCATCGTCGCGGGGTCGGACATCATGGCCCCGGACTCCCGCTCGTAGGTGGACAGGTCGGGGTAGTCCGTCTCGATGACGATCTCGTTGAACTGGCCCACGACCTGGGTCCACACCGTGCCGGTCGCCCGGCCGGCGGCCGCCTGGATCTCGTCGACCTCCCGGATCAGGTCAAGTGCCTCGTTCCAGCCGGCCAGGTTCTTGACTGTGAAGTGAGTCCGTTCGCGGATCATCAGCTGCTCCCGTGGTCGAGGTGATGGCCTCCTCAGTGAAGTCCTTCCCGGGGCGTCCCGCCAGAGCCCGGCGGTCGCCCGTCGGCATCACACCCGCAGCGCCGCCAGCACCTGGGTGCTGTGCGCGACCAAGGTCAGCTCGGCCCCGTGCTCGTGGGTCGGTCCCGGCGCCGGTCGGTCCTGCGAGGTGTCCAGCAGCACGTCGTACGAGGAACCCCAGGGCAGCGCGGGCAGCCGCACCGGGACGTCGTCCCGGCCGGTGTTGAGGAGCACCAGCAGCGACCTGGCGGGTTCGCGTCCACCGGCCGGGTCGGCTGCGGACAGGTAGAGGCCCAGCACGCGGAGGTCGTGCTGGAACCAGCGTTCAGGTGTCATCTCCGCGCCGTCGGCGCAGAACCAGGCGATGTCCTTCACCCCGTCGGCACGGGCCGGGCGGCCCTCGAAGAACTCGTCGTGGCGCAGCACCGGGTGCTCGCGACGCAACGTCACCAGGGCCTGGGTCCAGGCCAGCAGGTCCTGCTGCCAGGGCGCGTGGTCCCAGGACAGCCATGAGGTCTCGTCGTCGATGCAGTAGGCGTTGTTGTTGCCCCGCTGGGTCCGACCCGTCTCGTCGCCCGCGGTCAGCATCGGGACGCCGGTCGACACCAGCAGCGTCGTCATCAGGCCGCGCATCAGCCGCCGGCGCAGGGCGAGGACGGTCTCGTCGTCGGTCGGGCCCTCGACGCCGCAGTTCCAGCTGTGGTTGTGGTCCGAGCCGTCCCGGTTGTCCTCGCCGTTGGCCTCGTTGTTCTTGTGGTCGTACGACACGAGGTCGTGCAACGTGAAGCCGTCGTGCGCGGTGAGGAAGTTCACCGACGCGAGCGGGCCGCGGCCGCTCGTGGCGAAGACGTCTGAGGAGCCGGACAGCCGGTAGGCGAGGTCGCGGACACCGCCGCCGTGGCCCCAGGTCCGGCCGTGGCTGCCGAGCCAGGCCTCGCGCACGGTGTCCCGGTAGCGGTCGTTCCACTCCGTCCACGGCGGCGGGAAGCTGCCGAGCTGGTAGCCGCCGGAGCCCACGTCCCAAGGCTCCGCGACCAGCTTCACCGTCGACAGCACCGGGTCCTGGGCCAGCACGTTGAGGAAGGTGCCGTTCGGCTCGAACGCCTCGTTGCCGCGGGCCAGCGCAGGTGCCAGGTCGAACCGGAAACCGTCGACGTGCATCTCCTGGACCCAGTAGCGCAGCGAGTCGGTCACCATCGCCAGGGTGCGCCGGTGCCGGAGGTCGAGGGTGTTGCCGCAGCCGGTGACGTCGGCGTAGCGGCGGCCGTCGAGGAGCCGGTAGTAGGCCACGTTGTCCAGGCCGCGCCAGGACAGCACCGGGCCGTCGGCGCCACCCTCGGCGGTGTGGTTGTAGACGACGTCGAGGAGCACCTCGATGCCGGCGGCGTGCAGGGCCCGCACGAGGTCGCGGAACTCTCGGACCTGCTCGCCGCGCGCGCCCCGGGCCGAGTAGTCGGCGTGCGGAGCGAAGAAGCCCATCGTGTTGTAGCCCCAGTAGTTCGCGGCACGGCGCCGCAGCAGCGACGGCTCGCTGCAGAAGTGCTGCACCGGCAGCAGCTCCACGGTCGTGACACCGAGCCGGAGCAGATGCTCGATCGCTGCCGGGTGCGCCAGACCGGCGTACGTCCCGCGGAGGTCCTGCGGGACGCCGGGGTGCGCCGCGGTGAAGCCCTTGATGTGCAGCTCGTAGACCACCGTGTCGGCCCACGGGACGTCGGGCGGCCGGTCGCCCTGCCAGTCGTACGCCGGGTCGACGACCACCGAGTGCGGCACGAACGCGGCCGAGTCGTGCGGGTCCGGCTCGGAGTCGTCCTCGCCGAGGGCCGGGCCGAGCACGGCGGGGTCGAGCCGCAGCGAACCGAACAGTGCGCGGGCGTAGGGGTCGGCGAGCAGCTTGGCGGGGTTGAAGCGGTGGCCGTGCGCAGGGTCCCACGGGCCGTGCACCCGGAAGCCGTACCGCTGTCCCGCCCGGACTCCCTCGACCCGCCCGTGCCAGACGTCGTCGGTCCGGTCGGTGAGCCGCACCCGGCGCTCGGAGCCGTCGTCGTCGAGCAGGCACAGATCTACCGCCTCGCCGCGGCTGAAGACCGCGAACGACGTGCCGCCGTCGTCGAGGTGCGCGCCGAGCCGCGGAACGATCACTGGCACAACTTAGGTGATCCGCGATCCGGGCTGGCCGTTACGGTGTCGGCCATGACTGACGCAGCACTCGTCCGGCTCGAGGTCGACGGCGGCATCGGCACGATCCGGCTGGACCGGCCGCCGATGAACGCCCTGAACGTGCAGGTGCAGGAGGAGGTGCGCGCGGCCGCGCACGAGGCGGGGGCGCGCAGCGACGTCTCGGCCGTTGTGATCTACGGCGGCGAGAAAGTGTTCGCGGCCGGCGCCGACATCAAGGAGATGGCGACGATGACGTACGCCGACATGGTCGTGCGCTCCGGCGCGCTGCAGTCGTCGTTCACCGCGGTCGCACGGATCCCCAAGCCGGTCGTCGCCGCGATCACGGGTTACGCCCTCGGTGGCGGTTGCGAGCTGGCACTGTGCGCCGACTTCCGGGTCTGCGGTGACAACGCGAAGCTCGGTCAGCCCGAGATCCAGCTCGGCGTGATCCCCGGCGCCGGCGGCACCCAGCGGCTGCCCAGGCTGGTCGGCCCGGCGCGGGCCAAGGACATCATCTTCACCGGCCGCTTCGTCGGTGCCGAGGAGGCGCTGCGGATCGGCCTGGTCGACCGGGTGGTGCCGGCCGACGAGGTCTATCCGGCCGCTGTGGAGCTCGCTCGGCAGTTCGTCGGCGGCCCGGGACTGGCGCTGCGGGCGGCCAAGGAGGCGATCGACGCAGGCCTGGAGACCGACCTCGACACCGGCCTCGAGCTGGAGCGGCTGCAGTTCTCCGGCCTGTTCGCCACCGACGACCGGCGGGCCGGCATGGAGTCGTTCGTCGAGCACGGCCCCGGCAAGGCCACCTTCACCAGCCGCTGACGTCGGCTGCGTGGGGTTGTCACCTGCCGACGGACACACAATCCCGGCCTGCGGAGGCCGAAGAAGCCGGCGATCGGGCCCCATTGTGTGTCGTTCGGCCGGTCTGATCAGACGCAATGCACCACAGTGCGGGATGCGGCGACCGGTATCGACAGGCCGACTCAGCACGCGAGTGCCCAGCCACAGCATCGGACGCAGGCCAGCTGTGGTACTTCGCGCTGATCGCCGAGAGGATCCGCGCACCACTGCCGACCCTCTGCTGGTCAACGGGCGATCCGCTCTAGGCTTCGGCCGTGGCCAACCCGAAACCGACCGCTGCCGAGGTGGAGCGCGCCTGGACGGACGTGAAGCTGGCCAACGTGCTCTACCACGACTGGGAGGCCACGACCTACGACGAGAAGTGGTCGATCTCCTACGACCAGCGGTGCATCGACTACGCCCGGGACCGGTTCACCGCCGTCGCGGGCAACACCGGCTGGCCGTACGCCGAGGCGCTCGAGCTCGGCAGCGGCACCGGCTTCTTCCTGCTCAACCTGATGCAGGCGGGCGTCGCGGCTAAGGGCCTCGTCACCGACCTGTCACCCGGCATGGTCGAGGCCGCGGTGCGCAACGGCGCCGCCCTCGGTCTGGACGTGGACGGCAGGGTCGCCGACGCCGAGTCCATCCCGTACGACGACGAGAGCGTCGACCTGGTGGTCGGGCACGCGGTGCTCCACCACATCCCGGACGTCGAGCTCGCGCTGCGCGAGGTGCTCCGCGTGCTCAAGCCCGGCGGCCGCTTCGTCTTCGCCGGTGAGCCGACGACCGTCGGCGACTGGTACGCCCGTCACCTCGGCCGGCTCACCTGGAAGGCCGCGACGACGGTGACCCGCCTGGCGCCGCTGCGCGAGCGGTGGGCCCGCCCCGAGGAGGAGCTCGCCGAGTCGTCGCGAGCGGCAGCGCTGGAGTCGGTGGTCGACATCCACACCTTCGACCCGCGGGCGCTGGCCGCGACGGCGCTGCGCGCCGGTGCGGTCGACGTGCACGCCGTGACCGAGGAGCTGACGGCCGCCTTCCTGGGATGGCCGGTGCGCACCTTCGAGGCCGCGGTGAACCCGCAGCGGCTCGGGCTGGGCTGGGCGATGTTCGCCTACCGCTCCTGGCAGCGGCTGTCGGCCGTCGACCGGGTGCTCGCGCGGGCCCTGCCGCAGCAGCTGTTCTACAACGTGCTGCTCACCGGGACCCGGCCGGAGTGAGCCGCCAGCGGCCCGACCCGCGTCAGGTGCCGCTGCGGCGCTTCGTGTCGCCGCAGAGCCTGCGGTGGGTGCTCCGCCACCGGGCCTACACGCCGTACTACCTGGTCCGCTACTGGCGGTTCCTGCGGCTGCGGTTGCGGCACCCGCAGGTCGTCACCGAGGGCTTCGTCTTCCTCGGCCGGGACGTCGAGATCACCGCCCGGCGCGGCTACGGCCGGGTCGTGCTCGGCCGCTGGGTGCACCTCGGCGACCGCTGCTCGCTGCGGGCCCACGAGGGCACCCTGCGGATCGGGGCGAAGACGGTGCTCGGCCGCGAGGACACCCTCAACTGCTACCTCGACCTCGAGGTCGGGCCGCGCTGCATCGTCGCTGACTGGGTGTACATGGGCGACTTCGACCACCGGTTCGACGACCTGCACGTGCCCATCAAGGACCAGGGGATCGTCAAGACCCCGGTGCGGGTCGGCGCCGACGTGTGGGTGGGGGTGAAGGCCTCGGTGCTGCGCGGCGCCCAGGTCGGCGACGGGTGCGTGCTGGCCGCGCACACGGTGGTGCGCGGCGAGGTGCCGGCAGGCAGCGTGGTGGCCGGCGTCCCCGGCCGGGTGGTGCGGGACCGCGCGGCCGCCTGGGCAGCGGCCGCGGAGCACCGGGCCGCGCTGGCCGACATGGCCGGCAAGCACGAGCGCGCGGGGCGCCGGCGGGGCTAGGAGCGGTCGTCGACCTCGCTCGGCAGCACCGCCGGCTGGCGCTGCGGGAGCGCCAGGACGACCGCCGCGAGCATGGCGGTCACGGTCACCACAGTGAGCAGCACCAGCGGCAGGGCGCCGATCACGGCGGCCGGCGCGAAGGCGGCGACGAACAGGAGCAGGACGGCGAGACGGGCCATGGGTCACCTCGGCAGGCAGGCTTTGTGCCCAGCATCTGCCCGCCACCGCGTCTTCTCAAGCGCGACCCGGGGCGGCAACCAGCAACCGGGCGTCGAGATGGGACGCGAGCGCCCCGTCCACCGACGGCCCGGGGTGCGCCCCGGTCCCCTCGACGGCGTCGGCCAGCGCATGGAACCGAGCGACGTGCCCGGCGTGCCGCTCCCGGGCGTAGCCGGCCGCGCTGTCCCGCGAGACCATGAACGCCCAGTCGCTCGACAGCACCAGCAGCGCCTCCCGAGCCAGGTCGTCCAGGTCGGTACGCCGGGGCGAGGCGGGCCCCGCGCACCGGCGTACGACGTCAAGCAGCCGGTCCGCCACGGCCAGCCCGTCGGCAGCCAGGTCAGCCACCGCCGGGCCGGCCCACAGCCGCAGGTCCTTGCCCGCGCCCCAGCTGCCGGCCGGCAGGTCGAGCGAGCCCGTCGCCTGCTCCGCGACCTGGCCGAGCGTCGCCAGCCGCACGCCGGCCTCCGGCAGCATCCGCAGCACGTGCTCGAGGAACAAGGGACCCTCGTGCCACCAGTGGCCGAACAGCTCGGTGTCCCAGGCCACGACCGCGACCGGCGCCGGACCATGCGCGCGCAACGTGGACAGCCGGTCGCGGACCGCAGCCACGAAAGTGGCCGCGTCCCGCCGGGCGGCCGCCGCGGCGGCTTCGGGGCGGTAGCGCTGCTTGTGCGGCCGAGACGGGTCGGTCACCCGCGAGGGCCGCAGCCCGCTCGGGTGCACGTCGTAGAAGTCGCGGTAGTCCGACCCGCGCGGGAAGCCGGACCGCGACGACCAGACCAGGTCCGTGAGCGCCAGGTCTCGGGCCACGGCGACCAGGTCGCTGCCGGCCACCCGCCACGGCCGGTCGGTGCTGCCGCCCGCCGCGGTCACCGTCGGCCCGTCCACCAGGAAGTGCCGCAACCCCGTGAGCACCGGCGCCAGCTCCGGCGACCAGGCGCACTCCGGCAGCCAGATCCCGGCCGGCCGCCGCCCCACCCGCAGCGCGGCGTCGTCGAGCCCGGCCCGCAGCGCGAACGAGGCGACCGCCGCCGGCAGCAGCGGCAGGATCGGGTGCGTCACCGGGCCGCCCAACAGCTCGACCGCACCGCTGTCCAGCAGCGGCCGCAGCACGGCCGACCCGCCGTGGACCCACCTGGTCTCGAACACCTCGAGCGCCCGGCTCGCGGCCCGGAACTCCTCGTTCGCGGTCGCCCGAAGCGCCGGATCCGGGTCCCGGGCCAGCTCCTCGGCCCGCAGCTGCCAGCGGCCCAGCCAGCCGTGGTGCTCGCGCAGCGCGTACGGGTCGTCCAGCGCCGCCGCCAGCACCGGGGTGACGCCGAGGGTGAGCAGGTCCCGCCGCCCCTCCCCGGCCAGCCGGTCGAGCACCTCCAGCAGCGGCAGGTAGCTGCCGGACCAGGCCTGGTGCAGCCACTCCTCGCCGACCGGCCAGCTGCCGTGCCGCGGCAGCCAGGGCAGGTGCGTGTGCAGGACGATGCACAGCGTCCCGACGGGTCCGGTCACCGGCGTACGGCGGTCAGCACGAGGTCGAGGCAACCGGGCAGGTCGTGGTCGTCGACCACGAAGTCGGCGGCGGTGACCGCCGCAACCCGCGCCCGCAGCGCGTCGTCCGGGTCGCCGGCGGCGGCGACCTGCGCGGCCACAAGGTCACCGTTCGCGCCCTGGTCGGCGGCGAGCTGCGGCCCGGGGCGCAGCCCGAGCACCGAGCGCACCTCGAGGTGCCGTCCCACCAGCGCCGTGAGCTCGGCTGCGTCCAGCTCGCGGGAGTGGAAGACGTTGCCGGGCGGGAACGTCAGCCTGTTGGGCGTGGTGACGACCAGCCGGCCGCCGGGCCGCAGCACCCGCGCACACTCGGCGACGAACTGGTCCTGGTCCCACAGGTGCTCGACGACCTGGCTGCTCACCACCAGGTCCACCACGCCGTCGGCCATCGGCAACGCGACCAGGTTGGCGGCGGCGACCGGTACGCCGGCGTAGGCGCCGGCCGCGTGCCGCAGTGTGGCCAGGTCGAGGTCGAGCCCGGCCACCAGTGCGGCGCCCGCCTCGGTCAGCACCTGACCGCCGTACCCCTCGCCGCAGCCGGCCTCGACCACCACCGCACCCGGCACGGGCAGTGCACCGGCCAGCCAGCGGTAGGCCGCCTCGTGCCGCCGGAACCAGTAGTTCTCTGCCGCGACGCCGGGCAGAGTGCGCTCGCCGGTCAGCGGCAAGGAAGGGGTGGGCACGGGCGGCAGGGTGGCACAGGCGGATCAGCCGGTCGAACTAGTCCGGAGTGATCATGTCCGGCCGCGCCGGACAGGGCTTGAGTGGACTCCGGCGGGCCTCGGGGGCGGCCGCCCGCCGGATAGGGGAGGGACCCACGCATGAGGACATGGACGAGAGCCGGCTCGGTGGTCGTTGCCACCGGAGCGCTGCTGATGGCGGGGCCGGGCGCCGCCCTGGCGCACGAGTGCTTCGTGGCGAACAGGTCGGCGCAGGGCAACGCCGCGGTCTCGGCCCACTCGGCGGCCTGGACGACGATCACACCGGAGATCCTCTTCAATGAGATCATCGGGCTGCCGCCGGGCCCGGCCGCCTGCGCAGTGGCCGCCTGGAACGCCAACCCCGACCTCCCGCCGTACATCGTGGTGGGGGACAAGCAGGCCGTCGGCCAGGACGGCGTCATCGCCGAGAACAACCCGAACTTCGCGACCGGGAAGGCCAGCGACGGGCAGGGGATCGACCACGGCGAGGAGGCGTTCAACTCGGCGATCGGCGCGATCCTCGGCCAGTGTCTGGGGTAGGCCGCTGACGAACGCGGCTCCGTCCTGGTGACGTCGCCCGGGACGGACCGCGTTTGCGGTGCCCGTCGACATCGCGGGGTGGCCCGGCGCAGACTGCCCGGCATGAGCGACGACGAGGACCCGGGCTCGCGCCACGACGACACGCGCGACGCGACGATCCGATTCGCTGGGCGCCAGTACACGGTCAGCCGGCTCGTGATCGCCGGCGTGCTCCTGGCGGCCGGGGCCGTGCTGCTCGTCGTGGCCATGGACGGCTGGACGCCGGGCTACTTCGGTGCCGTCGTCCTCGGGATCCTCGGCGCCCTCCAGATCCTCAGGGGGAGCTAGCCGCGCCGCCGTGTTTGCGGTGATGCTACTGGCGGGTAACATAGTCGGCAGACCGCACCCGGGGACCGGCCGAGCAGGCTCGGCTGGCAGGGTGGGCGCAGTCCCGTCACGGTAGGAGAGCGGCAGCCGGATGAACATCGTCGTCTGTGTGAAGCAGGTGCCCGACACCTGGTCGGAGAAGAAGCTCGCCGCGTCGGACTCGACGCTGGACCGAGCAGCCACCGACCCGGTGATGAACGAGATGGACGAGTACGCCGTCGAGGAGGCGCTCAAGCTCCAGGAGGCGCACGGCGGCGAGGTGACCATCCTGTGCATGGGTCCGGACGCCGCGACCGAGACCGTGCGCAAGGCACTGTCGATGGGCGCCGACAAGGCGATCCACGTGCTGGACGACGGGCTGCACGGGTCGGACGCGCTGGCGACCTCGCTCGCCCTCGCGAAGGCGATCGACAAGGCCGGTGGCTTCGATCTTGTGCTGCTGGGGTCGGAGTCGTCGGATGCCCGGATGAGCGTGGTGCCCGCGATGCTGGCGGAGCGGCTCGGCCTGCCGCAGCTGACCTTCGCCAAGGAGGTCACGATCAATACAGGCGACGGCGCGACAGAAATTTCGATCAAGCGGCTGACCGACGACGGCTACCAGGTGGTCGAGGCGTCGTCACCGGCCGTGGTCAGTGTGGTCGAGAAGATCAACGAGCCGCTCTACCCGTCGTTCAAAGGGATCATGGCGGCCAAGAAGAAGCCCGTCGAGACCCTCGCGCTGGGCGACCTCGGGATCGACGCCGGCGAGGTCGGCCTCGGCGGTGCCTGGTCGAAGGTCGAGTCCTTCGAGGCCGCCCCG
>JAVEDA010000213.1 GCA_030841195.1 Actinomycetota bacterium
CGATCCTGTTGCTCGTCTTCCTGCGCGGCTTCCTGCGCCGCATCGCGATCCTGCTCGCCGTTGTCGCGGGCTGGGTGATGGCCGCCGTGATGGATGGTCTCAACATCAGCAACGCGGTCGGGAGCGACTTCACGACACCGGTCGACCGGATCTCCTGGCAGACGTTCCCGCCGGGCTCGAAGACCCCGTTGACCCTCGGCGACGCGGACTGGCTCGGGCTCCCCGACTTCACCGCACCCAGCTTCTCGCTCACCGCGATGTTGGTGTTCCTGCCGGTCGTGATCGTGCTGATCGCCGAGAACGCGGGGCACGTCAAGGCGGTCGCCGAGATGACCGGGGCTGACCTCGACAAGGACCTCGGCCGGGCCTTCATGGGCGACGGTGCGGCGACCACGCTGGCCGGCGCGTTCGGCGGCGCGGGCACCACGACGTACGCCGAGAACATCGGCGTCATGGCGGCGACACGGATCTACTCCACAGCGGCCTACATCGTCGCGGCGTGCGCCGCGATCCTTTTCGGGCTGTGCCCGAAGTTCGGGGTGCTCGTCGGGTCGATCCCGGCCGGCGTGCTCGGCGGCGTGACGATCGTGCTCTACGGCATGATCGCCGTCCTCGGCGCGAAGATCTGGGTGAGCAACCGGGTCGACTTCGGCCAGACGCGCAACCTGGTCCCCGCCGCCGCGGGAATCATCCTCGGCGCCGGCGACGTCACGCTCGTCGTCAGCGACAAGGTGAGCTTCGGCGGCATCACGATGGGCACCATCGTGGCGCTGGTCGCCTACCATCTGTTCCGGGTCGTCAAGAACCCGGAGGACGAGGCGATCGACGTCGTGTCTCCCACCTCGGCGCACCACGACGAGCACGACCACAGCCATGGCCACGACCAGACGCACCGGCACCGTGCGGACGGCACGCAGGGCGCCGTCTGACCAGCGCGCAGGGCACCGGGCCGGGGGCGGCTGCTCGCCCCCGGCCCGTCGGTGCGCCAGGATGCGCAGGGTGAAGCCGTCCCCGTTCGCCTGGTCGGCGCCCGCCTCGGTCTCCGAGGCTCTGGCGCTGCTGGCCCGGGTCGGCGGCGACGGCAAGGTGCTGGCCGGCGGGCAGAGCCTGCTGCCCATCCTGAACATGCGGCTGGCCGCTCCCGCGCACCTCGTGGACATCAACCGGCTGGCCGAGCTGGCCTACGTCCGGGCCACCGAGGGGGCGGTCGTGGTCGGTGCGCTGGCCCGGCACGCCGCTGTCGAGCGGGACGGACCGGCGTACGACGTGCAACCGCTGCTCCGGCAGGCGCTCGGGCTGGTCGCCCATCCGGTGATCCGCAACCGTGGCACCACGGTCGGCAGCATCGCGCACGCGGACCCGAGCGGCGAGATGACCGCGGTGCTGGCGCTGACCGGCGGCTCGGTGCAGGTCGCGAGCGAGGCAGGGGAGCGCGACGTGCCGGCGGCCGAGTTCTTCGCCGGCCCGCTCGAGAGCTGCCTGGTGCCCGGGGAGCTCGCGGTCTCCGCCACGTTCCCGGCGTTCGCCCCAGGCAGCGGCACGGCGTTCGTCGAGGTGGCCCGCCGGCACGGCGACTACGCGGTCTGCGGGCTGGCGGCCGTGGTGACGGTGACCGACGGCGTGGTGTCCGCCGCCCGGGCGGCGTACGTGTCGGTGGCCCCGACCCCGCTTGTGCTGGACCTCACCGAGGCCGTCGCTGGAGCCGAGCCCGCGGCGGCCGACTGGGCCGCGGCCGGCGACCTGGCCTGGCAGCAGGCGGACCCCGAGCCGGACATCCACGCCAGCGCCGACTATCGGCGGCACCTCGTGCGGGTGCTGACCGCCCGCGCGCTGCGCGAGGCCGCCGGACGGGCCGCGGCATGACCGCGCCCGAGGAGCGCCACGACGTGCAGCTGACGGTCAACGGGGTGCCGCGCTCGGCCGCCGTGCCGGCCCGGCGGCTGCTGTCGGACTTCCTGCGCCACGACCTGCGGCTCACCGGCACCCACGTGGGCTGCGAGCACGGCGTCTGCGGGGCCTGCACGGTGCTGCTCGACGGCGAGCCGGTGCGGTCCTGCCTGCTGCTGGCGGTGACCGTCGACGGTCACGAGGTCACCACGGTCGAGGGGCTGGGCGGGGTCGACGACATGCACCCGGTGCAGCAGGCGTTCCGGGAGTGCCACGGCCTGCAGTGCGGGTTCTGCACGCCCGGCTTCCTCACCACGGTGGCCGCGTACATCGCTGACAACCCGGACCCGACCGAGGCCGAGGCACGCGAGGCGATCAGCGGCAACCTGTGCCGCTGCACCGGCTACCAGAACATCGTGGCGTCGGTCCTGCGCGCCGCCGAGCTCACAAGATCGACTGGACGCTCCCTCCCGCGACACGCCGACGATGTGGTGCGTCCGCGTCCAAAGGATCTTGGGGTGGGGGAGGAGTCGTGACCACCAAGCTGTTCGGCGAGCCGGTGCAGCGGGTCGAGGACGCCAAGCTGGTCACCGGCGGCGCTCACTTCCTCGACGACCTCGGCCAGGACGCGCTGGCGGTGGCCTTCGTCCGCAGCCCGCACGCGCACGCCCGCGTCCTCGAGATCGACGCCACCGGGGCGCTCGAGGTCGACGGGCTGGTGGCGGTCTACACCTACGACGACCTGGTGGCGGCTGACGAGACCGAGGGCAGCGCGGTCGCCGACGCTCTGCCCCTGCTGATCCCGCACCCGTCGCTCACGTCGCCGCGCACCGGCTACCCGCTGGCCCGCCACGAGGTCAACCACGTCGGCGAGGCCGTGGTGATGGTCGTCGCGACGGACCGCTACCTGGCCGAGGACGCGGCCGAGCGCGTGCTCGTGACGTACGACGTGCTGCCGCCGGTCGTCGGGGTCGACAACGCCCGCCGGGCCGACCGGGCGGTGCACGGGGACGTGCCGGACAACGTGGCGGCGCACAACCTCGACGAGGTGGGCGACGTCGTGGCGGCACTCGCGGCCGCCCCGCACACCCTGACCCTGCACCTGGACATCGAACGCAGCGCGTCGATGCCGATGGAGGGCAAGGGCGTGCACGCGCGCTGGGACCCCGCCGAGGGCTCGATGCTCGTGCACTCCTCCACCCAGACCTCGACCAGCGTCCGGGCCGCGGTGGCTGCCCGGCTCGGGCTGCCGCTCGGCAAGGTGGACTGTGTGGCGCCGATGGTGGGCGGCGGGTTCGGCGTGAAGATCGTGCACCCGTGGCCCGAGGAGGTGCTGGTCCCGTGGGCCGCCAAGCGGCTCGGCCACGAGGTGAAGTGGGTCGAGGACCGCCGCGAGCACTTCGTCTCCTCGGCGCACGAGCGCGGCCAGCTGCAGGAGATCACCGTCGGCTTCGACGACGACGGGCGGCTGCTCGCCCTGGACGTGCGGTTCTGGCACGACAACGG
>JAVEDA010000323.1 GCA_030841195.1 Actinomycetota bacterium
CCAGCGGCTGCGGCGAGCCCTCGACGTCGAACAGCCAGGCCGGCACCAGCACCAGCCCGTCCGGTGACTGCTGCAGCGAGAGCCCCAGCCGCGCCCCGGTGACGGTGACCGGGCCGCCGCACGGCACCGGGTCGGCGTCCGGCGGCAGCGGCTCCGGGCAGGCCATCAGCGGCATCGGCAGCGGGGTCCGGACCAGGGCGTCGTAGGCGGACCGTGCCGTCACCAGTGGGTACGCCGGTCCGGCCGTGGCCCGTCGTACCCAGCCGGTGCCGGGCTCGGTGCCCGCGTCGACCACCGTCCCCACCCGCATCGAGGCGGCGTCCGCGTCAGCCGGGTCCAGGCGGCGCACCTCGCCGGTGCCGGGGCCGTCGGGCAGGTCGGCGCCGGGGGAGAGGTGGTAGCGCGGGTCGGCCGCGCCGGACCCGGGCGGCAGCCAGCCGGCCAGCTCGAGCGGCGCCGGCGAGCCGGAGCCGCCGGAGATGCCGGAGCCGCCGGAGCCGGGCTGCGCACCGCTGTCGTCGCCCAGCCGCAGGGCGGCCCAGACCGCTCCGATCACGAGCAGGACGAGCAGGGCGGCTGCCGGCGGCGCCACCCGGCGTACGGTCTCCGGTCTCATGCCGATGCGACGCACCCCGGCGCCGGCTGGTTCCCGAGGACCGGTCAGTCGCCGTAGCTGTCGAGGCCGGCGACCACGCCGACCGCGCGGTCGGGGATGGTGAGGGTGCGCCGCGGCCGGGGCACCTCGGCGAGGTGGCGGGTCACCTCGGCGGCGTCGGAGACGAGGTCGTCCAGCGAGTGCGCCTCGGCCTCCGACGGGACGTCGGCGTGCGGCTCATGGACGGTCACCCCGGCAGCGTAGGCACGGTCGGTGATGCAGGGGAACGCTTACCAGTCGGTAGTCTTTCCGGTGCTGGGCACGCTCGACGACGACCATCAGCAACTGGAGACCCCTGTGCGCATCGCCGTCACCGGCTCGATCGCGACCGACCACCTGATGACCTTCGAGGGACGGTTCACCGACTCGCTCGTGGTGGACCAGCTGGACAAGATCTCGCTGTCCTTCCTGGTCGAGGACCTCGACGTCCGACGCGGCGGCATCGCCGCGAACATCGCCTTCGGCATGGGCTGCCTGGGCCTCGACCCCGTTCTCGTCGGTGCCGTCGGCCAGGACTTCGCCGACTACCGGTCCTGGCTGCAGCGGCACCGGGTCGACACCTCGGGGGTGCACGTCTCCGAGCTGCGGCACACCGCGCGGTTCGTCTGCACCACCGACACCGACCACGCGCAGATCGCCTCGTTCTACGCCGGCGCGATGCGGGAGGCCCGCGACATCGAGCTCGAGCCGGTGGCCAGCCGGATGGGCGGTGTCGACATGGTCGTCATCTCGGCCAACGACCCCGAGGCGATGCTGCGGCACACCGAGGAGTGCCGCACCCGCGGCTACCCGTTCCTCGCCGACCCAGGCCAGCAGATCGCCTGGATGGACGGCGCCGGCATCCGTCAGCTCATCGACGGCGCGACCTACCTGTTCACCAACGAGTACGAGGCGGCGCTGGCCGAGCAGAAGACCGGCTGGTCGGCCGAGGAGATCCTCGACCGGGTCGGCACCCGGGTCGTGACGCTGGGGGCCAAGGGCGCCCGGATCGACCGCAAGGACGAGCCGACGCTGCACATCGAGTGCGCCCCCGAGGAGGGCAAGGTCGACCCGACCGGCGTGGGCGACGGCTTCCGGGCCGGCTTCCTGGCCGGCCTGGCCTGGGGGCTCCCGCACGAGCGGTGTGCGCAGGTGGGCAGCCTGATGGCGACGTACGTCATCGAGACCAAGGGGACCCAGGAGTACGAGCTCGGCCAGCGGCGGTTCCTGGACCGGTTCGAGGCGGCCTACGGCCCGGCGGCGCTGGCCGACGTGGCCCCACACGTGCGCTGCCCCCGCCCCTGAGCCGACCGGTGCCACCGGTCGAGCCACCGCCGTCGGCGTACGCGTTCGGCGACGCCGGAGCGGCGCCGGCCGGTGAGGAGCTGCTCGGCATCGGCGCCGACCTGGAGCCGGGGACGGTGCTCGCGGCCTACCGGGCCGGGCTGTTCCCGATGCCGGTCGAGGGCCAGCGGCGGATCGGCCCGATCGGGTGGTGGTCGCCGGACCCGCGCGGGGTGCTGCCGCTGGACGGGATGCGGGTCAGCCGGTCGCTGCGCGCGGCCTGCCGCCGGTTCGAGATCCGGGTCGACACGGCGTACGACGAGGTGGTGCGCGGCTGCGCCGACAAGCGACGTCCGGGCGGCTGGATCCGCAAGGACGTGGTGGCGGCCTACCGGCGGCTGCACGACCTGGGCTGGGTGCACAGCGTCGAGGCCTGGACGGTCGGACCGGACGGGCGGGACCGGTTGGCCGGCGGTCTGTACGGCGTGGCGCTGGGCGGGCTGTTCGCGGGGGAGTCGATGTTCCACCGGGAGCGCGACGCCTCCAAGGTGGCCCTGGTCCGGCTGGTCGAGCTGCTCCGGGGCGAGGCTCCGGACGGGCCCCGGCTGCTCGACGTGCAATGGGCCACCGACCACCTGGTGTCGCTCGGCGCCGTCGAGGTGGCGCGACCGGCGTACCTCGATCTGCTGGCCCAGGCTCTGCAGTCGCCGCAGCCCGAATTCCTGGCCGGCCGGAGGGCCACCTCGCCACCGGGACCAAGGTCGTCTGGAGTAGGGTGCTGACCGCGTAGACGACCGCCGGGAATGGCTCCGGCACGACCACTTCGAAGGGGCAACGTTGGGTCCGTCCGGCTCCGCCCGACTGCGGCGTTCGGGGAGAGGTCTCGCGCTCGGCGGACTCCTCCTCGCGACGCTCACTGCCTGCTCGTCGCAGGACATGCCGACCTTCGCGATGCCGGTCCGCGACGCCACCAACCAGTCGGAGCGGATCCTCTCGCTCTGGCAGGGATCGTGGATCGCTGCGCTCGCCGTCGGCGCCGTCACCTGGGGCCTGATCCTGTGGCCGGCCATCGCGTTCCGCCGCAAGCGCGGCGAGACCGGCCTGCCGCCGCAGACGCGCTACAACCTGCCGATCGAGGTCTTCTACACCGCCGTCCCCGTCATCATGATCGCGGTGTTCTTCTACTTCACCGCCCGCGACGAGGACCGCATCATGCGCGTGTCGGCGCACCCCGACCACGAGATCACCGTGACCGGCCAGCAGTGGTCGTGGCAGTTCACCTATACCAGTGACGGCGGCAGGCTCACGACCGTCACCGGTACGCCGGGCCAGCCGCCCACGCTGTACCTGCCCCAGGGTGAGAGCGTGAAGTTCACGCTGCACTCCAACGACGTCATCCACTCGTTCTGGGTGCCGGCGTTCCTGTTCAAGATGGACGTGATCCCGGGCCGGACCAACCACTTCCAGATCACGCCCAAGCAGCTCGGCACCTTCAAGGGCAAGTGCGCCGAGCTGTGCGGCCAGGACCACGCCCGGATGCTGTTCAACGTCAAGGTCGTGAGTCCCACGGAGTACGACCAGTACGTCAGCGACCTCAAGATCCGCCTCTTGCAGGGGAGTGCCCAGTGACCATCGCTGCCGCCCGGCCCGGCGCGACCGGGGCCCTGCGTACCCGGAACAAGGGCAGCATCGTCGTCTCGTGGATCACGAGCACCGACCACAAGGTGATCGGCCAGCTCTACCTGATCACGTCGTTCGTGTTCTTCCTCGTCGGCGGCCTGATGGCGATGCTGATGCGGGCCGAGCTGGCCCGGCCGGGGAACCAGTTCTTCACCGGCGAGCAGTACAACCAGCTGTTCACCATGCACGGCACGATCATGCTGCTGCTGTTCGCGACACCGCTTTTCGTCGGCTTCGCGAACGTCATCATGCCGCTGCAGATCGGCTCGCCGGACGTGGCTTTCCCGCGGCTGAACATGCTCAGCTACTGGTTCTTCCTGTTCGGCGGCTGCATTGCGATGGCCGGCTTCCTGACGCCGGGCGGCGCGGCGGCCTTCGGCTGGTTCGCCTACGCCCCGCTGAACAGCGAGATCTTCTCGCCGGGCGTCGGCAGCGACCTGTGGATCATGGGCCTGGCGCTGTCCGGCTTCGGCACCATCCTCGGCGGCGTCAACTTCATCACCACGATCTTCTGCATGCGCGCGCCGGGCATGACGATGTTCCGGATGCCGATCTTCACCTGGAACATCCTGCTCACCAGCGTGCTGGTGCTGATGGCCTTCCCGGTGCTGGCCGCCGCGCTGCTGGCGCTGGAGGCCGACCGCAGGTTCGGGGCACACGTCTTCGACCCGGCCAACGACGGCGCGATCCTCTGGCAGCACCTGTTCTGGTTCTTCGGCCATCCCGAGGTCTACATCATCGCGTTGCCGTTCTTCGGCATCGTCTCCGAGGTGCTGCCGGTCTTCAGCCGCAAGCCGATCTTCGGCTACAAGGGCCTGGTGTTCGCCACCATCGCGATCGCCGGGCTGTCGGTGACCGTGTGGGCGCACCACATGTTCCCGACCGGGGCGGTGCTGCTGCCGTTCTTCTCGTTCATGACCTTCCTCATCGCCGTACCGACCGGGGTGAAGTTCTTCAACTGGATCGGCACGATGTGGAAGGGGTCACTGACCTTCGAGACGCCGATGCTGTGGGCGATCGGCTTCCTCGTGACGTTCCTGTTCGGCGGCCTGACCGGCATGATCCTGGCGTCGCCGCCGCTGGACTGGCCGGTGTCGGACTCCTACTTCGTGGTTGCGCACTTCCACTACGTCGTGTTCGGCACTGTGGTGTTCGCGATGAACGCTGGGTTCTACTTCTGGTGGCCGAAGATGACCGGCCGGATGCTCGACGAGCGGCTCGGCAAGATCCACTTCTGGACGCTGTTCATCGGCTTCCACACCACGTTCCTCATCCAGCACTGGCTGGGCGTGATCGGGATGCCGCGCCGGTACGTCGACTACCTGGCCAGCGACGGGTTCACGACGTACAACACGATCTCCACCATCGGGTCGTTCCTGCTCGGCGCCTCGACGCTGCCGTTCCTCTACAACGTCAACAAGAGCAAGCGCGGGCCGAAGGTCACCACCGACGACCCGTGGGGCTACGGACGGTCGCTGGAGTGGGCGACGTCCTGCCCGCCGCCGCGGCACAACTTCCTCGAGCTGCCGCGGATCAGGTCCGAGTCGCCGGCCTTCGACCTGCACTACCCGCACGTGGCCGCGATGGACACGCCGACCGAGAACAAGAACCTCCTCGACCAGGTCTACGGCGAACCAGACCTCGAGGGCGGCACCGGGGGTGAGCGTCGATGAAGGTCGAGGGCTGGCTGTTCGCGGCGGGCTTCTTCTTCTTCTCGCTGGCGGCGCTCGTCTACTGGCTGCTGAGCGGGGAGGTGGTCGGCACCGTGGCGCTGGCGTTCACCTCAGGGCTGGCGTTCCTCACCGGCTACTACCTGCTGTTCACCGCGCGGCGGATCGACCGGCGTCCCGAGGACGCCGTGGACGCCGAGATCGCCGACGGGGCCGGCGAGCTGGGCTTCTACAGCCCGCACAGCTGGTGGCCGCTCCCGGTCGCGTTCTTCGCGGCCTGCACCTTCCTCGGCATCATCATCGGCTGGTGGCTGGTGATCATCGGGGTGATCGGCGGCGGGCTGGCCGTGATCGGACTGGTGTTCGAGTACTACCGGGGCGATCCCGCCTACTGAGGCTTCAGGCCGGCCCCCCGGCGGGCTTCAGGCCGGCCCCCCGGCATGCCGATTCGTTACCTATCCGCCTGGCGGGGAATTGGACGGCTGCCGGGGCAACCGGTCAGACTGGTGCGGCGTCTTCCTCGTCAGGAGCGGCGACGCGCGACGACGGAGGGGCTGCAGTGGGGGTTCGGGGCGGTCGGTGGGCCGGGCACGGCGCCAGCCGGGTTGCTCTGTCGGCGGTCGCCCTGGTGTCCTCGCTGGCCCTGCTGAGCGGCTGCACCTCGACGCCCAGCGCGAGCGGACCTGCTGCCCAGGCCGCGGTCGACGCCGGTGACGCCCCCAAGGTCTCCGCGGCCAAGATCGACGTGACGCCGGCCAGCGCCTCGGTGGACGTCCCGGTCGACCAACCGGTCACCGTGACCGCCGCGGCCGGCAAGCTCACCGCGGTCACGCTGACCGACGAGAAGGACCGCACGGTGGCCGGCGCCATGTCGGCCGACGGCGCCTCCTGGACGTCGACCGACCCACTCCGGATCGCCGACCACTACCGGCTGGTGGCCGCCGCCGTCGACAGCGACGGCGTGACCGCCGAGCGCAGCGCGTTCTTCGCCACCGTGGCTCCCCGCAAGGTCCTGGAGACCTCGATCTCGCCCCTGGGCGGGCAGTCGGTCGGCGTCGGCATGCCGATCATCGTCCGCTTCAACACCACCGTCCGGGACCGGGCCGCCGTCGAGCAGGCGCTCACGGTCACCAGCTCGAAGCCGGCCGAGGGCGCCTGGAGCTGGGTCAGCGACACCGAGGTGCACTACCGACCCAAGGAGTTCTGGCCCGCCTACTCCGACGTGAAGCTCGACGTGAACCTGAAGAACGTCAACGCCGGCAAGGGCGTGAGGGGCATGGCCAACCGGACGGTGAAGTTCCACACCGGCTCGTCGATGGTCAGCGTCGTCGACGTCGACCGGCACACGCTGACCGTCTACCGCAACGGCAAGAAGACCCGGGTCATCCCGGTGACCACCGGCAAGGCGGAGTTCCTGACCCGCAACGGCATCAAGGTCATCCTCGAGAAGCACACGATGAAGATCATGGACTCGACCACCGTGGGCATCCCGAAGAGCAGCCCGGAGTACTACCGGCTCGAGGTCCCCTACGCGATGCGGGTGACCTGGAGCGGCGAGTTCGTGCACGCCGCCCCGTGGTCGACCGGCGACCAGGGCCGCGACAACGTCAGCCACGGCTGCGTGGGCATGAGCATGTCCAACGCCATCTGGCTGTTCAACCAGTCGACGGTCGGCGACATCGTCAAGGTGGTCGGCTCGTCCCGGCCGCTGGAGCCGGGCAACGGCTACACCGACTGGAACGTGTCCTGGTCCGACTGGCTCGCCGGCAGCGCCCTCGCGCTGCAGTCCTGACCCTCAGCCCAAAGTCGCCGTTGATCATGCAACTTTGGGGATCTTGAGCAGCACACACGTCGTGATCACCGGGCGGGCCCGCCCAGGCCTCAGTCGGAGTTGCCAGTCAGGGACGCAACCTCGGCCGAGGTGAGCCTGATGCCCGCCGCGGCGACGTTGTCCTCCAGGTGTGCGACCGATCCCGTACCCGGGATGGGCAGGATCGACGGCGACCGAGCCAGCAGCCAGGCGAGCACGAGCTGCCGCGGCTGCACGTCATGGCGCTCCGCCAGCTCGTGCACGGAACGGTTGCCCGCAAGATCCTGCATCGGCGCCCACGGCAGGAGGACCATCTGCTCCTGCTCGCACAGGTCGACCAGCGACTCCGACTGCCGGTCGTCGACGTTGTAGCGGTTCTGGATCGACACGATCGGAGTGAGTCGCTGGGCGCGCCGCACCTGGTCCTCGGTGACGTTGGACAGCCCGATGTGCCGGATCTTCCCCTGCTCCTTGAGCCCGACGAGCGCACCGATCGAGTCCTCCAGCGGCACCGCGGGGTCGGGCCGGTGAAACTGGTAGAGCGGGATCTGGTCCAGCTTGAGCCGCAGGCTTCCCTCGCAGGCTTCGATCAGGTGCTCCGGCCGGCCAGCGGTCGTCCACTGCCCAGGACCAGGGCGCTCGAGTCCGCCTTTGGTCGCGATCACGAGATCATCTGGATACGGGTGGAGCGTCTCGCCGATGAGCGCCTCGCTCACGTGCGGCCCCTAGGAGTCAGCTGTGTCGATGAAGTTGACGCCGAGCTCTATCGCCTGGCGCAGCACCGCCTTCGCCTCGTCCCGGTCGACCGGCTGGCCCCAGACCCCGTCGCCAGTGATACGCATGGCACCGAGACCAAGGCAGATGACCCTCAGGTCGCTGATACCTAAGGTGCCGGCCGCCGCGGCCAGCACGGTCTCCGAATCGGACATGGATCACGACTCCTTTGATCTGCGGCGCCGCCGCCGCACAGGCCCAAGGTCTCGGTACCACGGTCGCTGTTGGGGACCTGCGCTGTCGTTATGGCCAGCGGCCGGCTTGCCTACCCGCTAGCTGGTAACCGCGGGAACGTCGGGGGCCGAAGCCTGCATCCGGCGTGCCTCAGGGGGCAGTAGGCCTGATGTGAGCCCTGGGGAGCTGTCCGTCGCCGTCGCCGTGCTGACCCGCGACCTGCGGTTGCACGACAACCCCGTCCTCAGCAGCGCCGCGGCGGCGGCCGACACCGTCGTACCGCTCTTCGTCCTGGACGACGCGATCCTGCGGTCGGACTTCAGCCGGCCCAACCGGGCCACCTTCCTGGTCGACTGCCTGCGCGACCTGGATGCGTCGCTGACCGACCGGGGAGCCGGCCTGGTCGTGCGCCGCGGCGACTGGGTCGCCGAGATCGTCCGGGTGGTCGCCGAGACCGGCGCCGACGTCGTGCACGTCGCCGGCGACGTCACCCGCTACGCCCGCAGCCGGGTCGACCGGCTCACGGCTGCCCTCGGCAGCGCCGGTGTCGAGGTGGTGGTGCACGACGCGGCGCTGTTCGTGGTGCCGCCGGGTGACCTGGCACCGGCCGGTAAGGACCACATGGCGGTCTTCACGCCGTACTTCCGGCGCTGGGAGCGCGAGCCGACCCGCGACCCGGCGCCGACACCTCGGGCCCTGCGGCTGCCGGCCGGGCTGGCTCGGGGCCGGGTGCCCGCGCCTGCCGAGCTGGCGACGGGGGAGACGTCGCCGGAGATCGCGGCGGGCGGCGAGACCGAGGGGCGGCGGCGGATGACGGCCTGGCTGCGGTCCGGCCTGCCGGGCTACGTCGAGGACCACGACGCCCTGGGCAAGGACAACACCAGCAGGCTCTCGCCGTACCTGCACTTCGGTGCAGTGTCACCCCTCGAGGTGGTGCGTAGGGCCGCGGCCAACCCGAGCCCTGCCGCCCAGGCGTTCGTTCGGCAGGTTGCCTGGCGCGACTTCCACGCCCAGGTCCTCGCGGCCCGGCCGGATGCGACCACCGCCGACTATCGACCTCGTGGCGACCGCTGGCACCGCAGCGACGAGGAGCTCACGGCCTGGAAGGAGGGCCGCACCGGCTACCCGATCGTCGACGCCGGCATGCGCCAGCTGCTACGCGAGGGCTGGATGCACAACCGGGCTCGCCTGATCGTCGCGCACTTCCTCTGCAAGACGCTCTACATCGACTGGCGAGAGGGAGCCCGGCACTTCGTCGACCTGCTGCTCGACGCCGACGTCGCGAACAACACGATGAACTGGCAGTGGGCGGCCGGCACCGGCACCGACTCGCGGTTCAACCGCACCTACAACGTGGTGCTGCAGGCGCGTCGCCACGACCCGCGCGGCGACTACGTGCGCCGGTACGTCGAGGAGCTGACCGGGCTGGACGACGCCTACCTGCACGAGCCGTGGCTGCTCCCGGAGGACGAGCGGGACAAGCTCGGCTACCCCGCGCCCATCGTCGACCAGGCCGAAGCCCGCGACCGGATCCGACGGGTCCGCGCCGCCCAGCCCTAGCCCGTGCGTCGCGGCCGTCTACCGGGGACGTACGACGGTGGGCGTGCCGGTGCGTTCGTGGGCTTCGGCGGTGGCGGCGATGTTGCGGGCCATCCCGCCGAAGACGATGCCGTGGAACGGCGCGACCGCCCACCAGTAGGCGTGCCCGAGCAGCCCGCGGGGGTGGAAGAGCGCCCGCTGCACGTACGTCGAGCGCGGACCGCCCCCAGTGCCGGCGTCCGGTTCCACGCCCAGCTCGAGCCAGGCCAGCCCGGGGAGTCGCATCTCGGCGCGCAACCGCAGCAGCTCGCCCGGGTCGCGTTCCTCGACCCGCCAGAAGTCGATCGTCTCGCCGACGTAGACCCGGTCCGGGTCCCGCCGCCCGCGCCGGAGCCCGACCCCGCCGACGAACCGGTCCAGCAGGCCGCGGACCCGCCAGGCCAGCGGGAAGGAGTACCAGCCACGCTCGCCGCCGATTCCTTCGACCACCCGCCACAGCGTCTCGGGGGAGGCCGCCACCGGCCGGCGGCGGAGGTCCTCGTAGAGGCTGCCGCCGGCCCAGTCAGGGTCGGTGGGCAGCGGGTCGCTGGGCGCACCCGGCACCGAGGCCGAGGACCAGCGGGTGACCACCTCGGCGTCCCTGATCCGCTGCAGTGCCAGTTCGACCGAGGCCTCGAAGCCGAGCAGCCCCTCGGGCGGGTCCGGCAGGTAGTCGGCGATGTCGTGCTCGGCGGCGACCACCTCGACCTTCAGGGACTCGATCAGCGGGCGGGCGATCGCGTTCGGCACCGGCGTGACCAGCCCCACCCAGTGCCCGGAAAGCCTCGGGGTGAGCACCGGCACCTTCACGACGATCCGCCGCCGCAGCCCGGCCACCACGGCGTAGCCGTGCATCATCTGCCGGTAGGTCAGCACGTCCGGCCCGCCGATGTCGAAGGATCGCGACACCTCGGCCGGCAGCCCCGCCGCGCCCACCAGGTAGCGCAGCACGTCCCGGATCGCGATCGGCTGGATCCGCGTGTCGACCCAGCGCGGCGTGATCATCGCGGGCAGCCGCTCGGTCAGGTAGCGCAGCATCTCGAACGACGCAGACCCCGACCCGATGATCACCGCGGCCCGCAGCACCGCCGTCGGGACACCGGAGTCGAGCAGCACGTCGCCGACCTCCACCCGCGACCGCAGGTGCGGCGAGAGCTCCCTGGCCGGTACGTCGGGGGCGAGCCCGCCCAGGTAGACCAGCCGGCCCACCCCCGTCGATGCGGCGGCCCGGCCGAACCGCTCGGCGTTCTCCCGGTCGGTCCGCTCGAACCCGGCGGTGCCCAGTGCGTGGATCAGGTAGTAGGCGACCTCGGTGCCGGCCATCGCCCGGCGCAGGGACTCCTCGTCGGCGGCGTCGGCGGCCACGACCTCGACGTCGTCGGCCCACGGGTGGTCGCGCAGGCTCTCCGGGCGGCGGGCCATGACCCGCACCCGGTGCCCGGCCGCGAGCAGCTCGGGTACCAGCCGGCCGCCGATGTAACCGGTGGCTCCCGTGACAAGACAGAGCCGGCTGGCGGCCGGAGGATCAGTGATGGTCGCTGGACTCCAGCTCGCGC
>JAVEDA010000330.1 GCA_030841195.1 Actinomycetota bacterium
TGATGAGCGAGCTCGCGCGGCCGACGGTCGTGCCCTACACCGCCGCGAAAGGCGGCGTCCGCCAATTGACGCGCGGCATGGCGGTGGAGCTCGCGCCGCACGGCATCCAGGTCAACGGTCTCGGGCCCGGCTACCTCGTGACCGAGCTGACCGCGGACCTGGTGGCGGACAAGGAGTTCAGCGCGTGGGTGCGCGGCCGGACGCCGGCCGGGCGGTGGGGCGAGGTGGCGGACCTGGTCGGCCCGCTGCTGTGGCTGGTCAGCCCGGCGTCGGACTTCGTCAACGGCCAGGTCCTCTACGTCGACGGCGGCATGCTCGCGGTGCTCTGAGAGGGTCGGGCCGTGCGGATGTACCTGTCGTCGTTCCGGGTCGGTGACCACCCTGACCGGCTGCTCGCGATGATGCGTCGGCCGGGGCCGGCGGTCGTGATCGCCAACTCCTGCGACACCGCTCCGCCGGAGCGCCGGGTGGAGTCGGTGCAGCTCGAGCTCGACGCGCTGGGCTCCCTCGGCATCGCGGCAACCGAGCTCGATCTGCGCGACTACGTCGACGACCGGGGCCTGCTTGCGCGCGACCTGGCCAGGTGCGAGCTGGTCTGGGTCCGCGGTGGCAACACCTTCCTGCTGCGGCACGCGCTCGCCGTCAGCGGCGGCGACGCGGTGCTGACCGACCTGCTCGCCAGGGACGCGATCGTGTACGGCGGGTACAGCGCGGGCGCCTGCGTGCTTGCGCCGAGCCTGCACGGGCTGGAGCTGTGCGACGAGCCGGACGACGTGCCGGCGACCTACGGCGTGCCCGCGCGGTTCGATGGGCTGGGCCTGCTGGATCGGCCGTTCGTGCCGCACCTCGACTCGCCCGACCACCCCGAGACCGAGCTGGTGGCGAGGGTCGCTGCTCGCTACCGGGCCGAGGGCGTCGCCTTCCATGCACTCCGCGATGGCCAGGTGCTCGTCGTCGACGGCGACCTGGTCGAGCTGCTCTGAAGTGGGGAAGTACCACAGTGGGCGGTCCGGGCTGGGCGGCCGCCGCGTGTTGTGTGCTGCCGTGACCCCGCAGGCGCCCCCACTGTGGTGGCTTCAGTTGCGCGTCACGGACGGCGGCAGCGGCAGGTCGGGCAGCAGGTCGGCGAGCAACCGGCGTACCCGGTCGTCGATCTCACCGACGATGCGCCGGACCGTGGCCTCGTCCTGCCCCTTCGGGTCGTCGAGCTCCCAGTCCTGGTAGGTCGCGCCGGCGTAGTAGGGGCACTCCTCGCCGCAGCCCATCGTCACGACCGCCGTGTAGGTCGCGGCCGGGTCGAACGGCTTGGGCGTCTCCGCGCTGGTGTCGAGCCCGAGCGACAACAGCACCGCCGCGACCTCAGGGTGCACCGCGTCGCCGGGCTCGGAGCCGGCCGAGAAGACGTCCGCGGCCGAGCCGGCGTAGTGCTGCGCGAGTACCTTGCCGGTCACCGACCGGCCGGCGTTCGCGCGGCAGGCGAACAGGATGCTGGGCCGGTCGGTCACGGCGTGGCGTCCTTCGGGTAGAGGGTGACGGCCAGCGCGACGCCGACCGCAGCACCGACCAGCTGAGCGAGCACGAACCCCGGCACCGACGCCGGCGCGATGCCCGCGAACGTGTCGGAGAACGCGCGCCCCACCGTCACCGCCGGGTTGGCGAACGAGGTCGACGACGTGAACCAGTAGGCCGCCCCGATGTAGGCGCCGACGGCGGGCGCCGCGAGCGCCAGCCTGCCGGTGCGGGCCAGCGCGACCACGAGCGCCACCAGGCCGGCGGTCGCCACGACCTCGCCGAGCAGCACCTGCGCCCCGGACCGGTCGGTTGTCGCGAGGTGCACCGGCACGTCGTACATCGCGTTGGCGAGCAGGCAGCCGAGCACGCCGCCGACGGTCTGCACCAGCGCGTACGCCGTGAGGTCGCGGCCGCCCAGACCGGAGCCGCCGCGCCGGCCGAGCCACCAGTCGGCGGCGGAGATGACCGGGTTGAGGTGCGCTGAGACCGGTCCGAGCAGTGCGACCAGCACGCCGAGCCCGAGCATCGTGGCGACGCTGTTCTCCAGCAGCTGCAGGCCGACGTCGTCGGGCGACAGCCGTTGCGCGGCGATGCCGGAGCCGACCACGACCGTCACCAGCAGTGCGGTGCCCACACCTTCGGCGAGCAGCCGGCGGGGGAGCGGCGCGGTCATCAGCACGGCCGCCGCGGCACGTCGGCGGCGCTGGCGGCGGCCAGGCCGGCCACGCTGTCGCGGACCTCGTCGAAGGCGCCGGGGGCCAGTCGGTAGTAGGTGAACCGGCCGCACGGCTCGGCCAGCACCAGGCCGGCCTCGCGCAGGGCGCGCAAGTGGTGGGAGACGAGGGTCTGCTTGGCGCCCAGCTCGTCCTGCAGGTGGCAGACGCACAGCGACTCGGTCGCCAGCCGCTCGAGGATCGCGGCCCGGACCGGGTCGGCCAGGATCTGCAGGGTCGCGGCGACGGTCATCGCGGCCAGGACACACCAGTCCAGGCTGATGAGTCAACTGCGCTGGGTCGGCTGCTCCTTGGTCAGGTGCAGCAGCCAGTCGCGGTCGGTGCGGATCAGGGCGTAGCGGCGGGCGCCGTGCTCGCCGTGCAGGGTGAGCAGGATCCGGCGGTCGTTGCGGTTGTGCTCCTCCCACCACCCGTGGTCGGCGATCGACTTGTCGGCGTCGGTGTACGTCGCGTGCTCGAGGTCGTGGTCGTCCACCGCGACGGCCAGCCGGTCGTCCGACGGGCTGTCCGGGAGCCCGCGGGGGACAGCCCAGGAGCGCAGGACGCCGTCCTCCTCGAGCCGGAGATCGAAGTGGTGACGCGGCTTGTGGTGCTCGTGCAGCACGAACACGGGCTGTTGGTCCACTCCGCCTCCCTCCAGGCGCCCAGTGTGGCAAGGCCGTGGGTGACGGGGCTCATGCCGGGTCAAGCCGGCGCACCGACCGGCCGATGGGAACACGTGGCAGGGGCGCATCGGGCGGGGGTGGATGTGTCGCGGCGGGCTGCCTACCTGGCGTCGTACGCCCTGTTCGAGGCTGTGCAGAGCGAGCAGCACGCGGCCGCGCTGACGGCGTTGTCGCCCGCCCGGGCCGCGGCGCAGGCTCGCGGCTGGCCCGAGGTCACCTTGATCCTGGACGCTGCCGCCGCGGTACACGCGATCGCCCGCCCCGCTGCCCCGGGCCGTCCCGGGCTGCTCCCGAGTGACCTCGACGCTCTGGTCGACCGGGCCACCGGGCTCGAGGCTCCCGCCCTGCTCGCGATCGTGCTCGGCCTGCGGGGCCTTGCCGCCGCGTCGGCCGGCGACACGGCCCTGCTGATGGCTGACGCGAGCCGTGCGGTCGCGCTGCTGGACGACGACGACCAGCCGCCGCTGGACCGGTGCACCGGCTACCTGGTCGTCGGCGCCGCGTTCAACACGCTCCGGCTGTGGGAGCTGGTCGACGAGCTCTACACCCGGGCCAGCGACCTGGAGCCGCTCTGCGACGGGCCGGCCCAGTCGGCGGCCATCGCGGTGAACCGGGTGCTCACCAAGGTCGAGTGGGCCATGGCCCTGCTGGAGAACGGCGACGAGACGGCGGCC
>JAVEDA010000334.1 GCA_030841195.1 Actinomycetota bacterium
GAGGGACCCGCGCGGTGCCTGGCCGGGTCACCGCGATCGGACTGTTGTCCTCGTCGACGTCAGGGACGGCGGCCTACCCGGTCACTGTGTCGGTCGCGGGAGCGCCGCTCTCGATGGCGTCGGGCTCGGACGCATCGGTGTCGGTCGTGGTCGCGACCGTGACCGACGCGCTGACGGTGCCCAGCTCGGCGGTCGCGGGCACGGGCAGCAGCGCCACGGTGCGGGTCCTGGCCGGCGGCGTCGTGACGGCCACCCGGGTCACCGTCGGCGCCGTCGGGGCGGTGCGTACCCAGGTGGTCAAGGGGCTACGTTCCGGTCAGGTCGTCGTGCTGGCCGACCTCTCCCAGCCACTCCCGACCTCTGATACGGCTGACGTCGGTCGGGGCGGCTTCGGTGGTCGGGGCGGCTTCGGGGGTGGTCCGGCGGTCAACGGCGCGCAGGGACCAGCAGGTCGCGGGTGATCTCGGCCACCGAGGTCACTCCCGTGAGGGCCATCGTGAGGTCGAGCTCGGCCAGCAGGTGCTCCAGCACGGCGCGGACGCCGTCGGCGCCGGCGAGCGCGAGGCCGTAGACGTAGGGCCGGCCGACGCAGACCGCGGCCGCGCCGAGGGCCAGCGCGGTGACGATGTCGGAACCGCTGCGGATGCCGCTGTCCATCAGCACGGGCACCCGGCCGTCGACCCGGTCCACCACTCCGGGCAGCGCGTCCAGCGCGGCCAGTGCGGAGTCGACCTGGCGGCCGCCGTGGTTGGAGACCACGATCCCGTCGACCCCGGCGTCGAGCGCGCGGTCCGCGTCGTCGGCGGAGAGCAGGCCCTTCACCAGGATCGGCAACGACGTCATCGACCGGAGCGACGGGAGGTCGGCCCAGGTGAGCGACGACCGGGAGAACACCTCGAGGAACGTCTCCACCGCCGCCCGTGGGGACGGCGATCGCAGGTTGTCGGCCAGCCGGCCGGGATAGGCCCGGCTGAGGTCGAGCAGGGTCCGGACCGCTCCGGGTGTCGGCCGCGGCCGGGTAGCGGTCGGGTCCGGATGCGCGACCCGCTGCTCCACCAGTCGCCGGAAGACCGGGTCGCTGGTGTACTGCGCGATCCCCTTTCCATGCGCGAACGGCAGGTGGCCGCGGTCCAGGTCGCGTGGCCGCCATCCGAGCACGGGCGTGTCCAGGGTCACCACGATCGCCTCGCAGCCAGCTCGCTCGGCCCGGGACAGGAAGCTCGCGACCAGCTCGTCCGAGCTGCTCCAGTAGAGCTGGTACCAGCGCGGGCTGCCCTCCATCACCGCGGCGCAGTCCTCCATCGACCGGGACGCCTGGGTCGAGAACACCATCGGGAGGCCGAGCGACGACGCCGCCTCGGCCACCGCGACGTCGGCGCCGCGGTGTGCCATCTCGAGCACACCGATGGGCGCGAGCAGCACCGGAGCCGGCAGCCGGCGGCCGAACAGCTCGGTCGACGTGTCGCGCGCTGTGGTGTCGCGCATCATCCGCGGGACGACCGACCAGCGTCCGAATGCCTCGGCGTTGGCGTGAGCGGTGCGCTCCTGACCGGCTGCGCCGGCGACGTAGCCGAACGCCGCACGTGACATCCGTCGTCGCGCGGCGCGCTCCAGCGCCTCCGGCGACACGGGCACCGTCGGCAGCCGCCCGAACGCTCCCTCGCGGTAGATGCGGGCCTGCACGGCCCGCCCGATGCTCGTCGCCGCCAGCTCGATCCTCGTCACGCGACGATTCTCCACCCCCTCGGTGCCGAACCGGATCCTGGTCGATTGCGTCTTCACTTCACCACGCCGACAGGGCACGGACCATCGAGTCCGAGCACCGCTGCAGTGGCACTCAACGACGACTCGGGACCGGCCGAGACGGGGGTGTCGCACGTGCACATCACCTTCCTTCTGATGAACGCCTTCTCCATGGGAGGCACCATCAGGACGACGTACAACGTGGCTGCCGCACTGGCCGAGCGGCACCACGTCGAGATCGTCAGCGTCTACCGACGGCGCGCCGGCGCCCGGTTCGCGGTCGACCCGCGGGTGACGGTGCGGGTGCTGTCCGACCAGGTGCCGCCGGACGGTGACACGGCCGGGCACCCGTACGGCCAGTGCACCGGCCTGCAGGAGTTGGCCCGCCGGGTGCCGAGCCTGCTGGTGCCCCGGTCGGAACGGCGGTACCGGAACTTCAGCCTGCTCACCGACGTACGCATGACGGCTTTCCTGCGTCGCGTCAACACCGACGTGCTGGTCACGACCCGACCGGGGCTGAACCTGGTCGCGGCGCGCTACGCGAACCCGTCGGTCCTACGGGTCGGCCAGGAGCACCTGTTCCTCGCCAACCATCCACCGGCGTTGCGCCGTCAGATCGCCCGGCACTACCCCAAGCTCGACCTGGTCAGCGTGCTGACCGAGCGCGACGCCGAGGACTACCGGGACATGCTGGGCAGCCGGGTGCGCGTCGTGCGGGTGCCGAACGCCGTGCCGGACCTGGGCACCCGTCGCGTCGGGGACGCCAAGGTCGTCGTCGCGGCCGGCCGGCTGGCCCGACAGAAAGGCTTCGACCTGCTCATCGATGCGTACGCGCAGGTCGCCCACCGGTACCCCGACTGGCAGTTGCACATCTACGGGTCGGGCGAGGAGCGCGGCCGACTGCTGGCGCAGATCCTTCGCCTCGGACTCGAGCGGCAGGTCCGGCTGATGGGCTACTCCGCCAAGCTGTCGGAGCAGATGTCGCAGGCAGCGCTGTACGTGATGAGCTCGAGGGTCGAGGGTTTCCCCATGGTGCTGCTCGAGGCAATGTCGGTCGGGCTGCCCGTGGTGAGCTTCGACTGCCCCAACGGGCCGGCCGACCTGCTCCGGCAGGGGACCAACGGGGTGCTGGTGCGGGCCGGGGACGTGGGTGGCCTTGCCGACGCGCTGTGCGCGGTGATGGCCGACCCGGGCCGTCGAGAGCGGATGGGGGAGGCGGCGAGAGCCACCGCGAGGGAGTACGACATCGGCCGGATCAGTCACCGGTGGGAGACCCTGTTCGACGAGCTGTCGCACGGGTTGCGCGGGACAGGGAGGATCTGTGGCTGAGGTTCCGGGTGGTCCGGTCTTCGTCGTCGGCCCGATGGGCTCGGGCACCACTCTGATGCGGCTGGTGCTGGACAGTCACGACAACCTGGCCCTCGCCCCCGAGACCGGGCTTGCTCGCCTGCTGCTGGCGCACGAGTACGTGCCGTTCTGGAAGTTCGGGGCCGAGTGGTACGGCCGGCTCGGGCTCACCCGGGACGACCTGGACGCCGAGCTGCGGGCCTTCTACGGCGGCATCTACGGCGGCTTCGCGGCCCGGCACGGTGCGACGCGGTGGGGTGACAAGACGCCGTTCCACACCTGGCACATGCACCGCCTGGGCCGGGTGTTCCCCGACGCGGTCTTCGTCGGCACGGTGCGCCATCCGGGCGCCGTTGCGGCGAGCCTGCACGACCGGTTCGGCTTCACCTGGGCCGCCGGGGTGCGGCACTGGGTGCGCTCGACGACGGAGATGGTCTGGCGTGGGTCCCGGCTCGGGGACCGCTTCCTGCTGTGCCGTTACGAGGACGTCGTCACCGACCCGGAACCGGTCCTGCGCGAGCTGTTCGACTGGCTCGGCGAGCCGTGGCTGCCGCAGGTCCTCGCCTTCCACGAGGTGCACCAGGCGCGCGGGACGGCAGCCGAGGTGGAGGGTCGGACCCGCTCCGACGAGCCGCTCGACCCGGCACGGATCGCGCGGTGGGCCGACTCGGCCGACGGCCGGCTCAACGGCTTGCTGCGGCGGGACACCGCGGTGCTGGCCGGGATGCTCGGCTACGACCTTGACCAGCCGGTCCCGTGCCGCCCGCTCAGCGGCACCCTGGCCCGGCGTACGGCTGACGGCATCATGCTGGCCGACGCGATGTCCCGGACCCGGGGCATCGACTGGTCGAAGCGGCCCCGACCGACGTTGGAGAACCGGCCGCTGCGCGCCAAGGACATCAAGGAGTTGCGGACCAAGGCCGCCCGAGGTGCCGGGCCCGCGGCGCCTGCCCCGGCTCGGTTCAGGAGGGTGCGGCGGCGGGTACGTCGGCTGGCGCGCCGGCTGCCCGCGCCGGTGCGTCGCCGGGGTCGTGAGGTGCTGCGGGCGGTGCGGCGCCGATGACCAGCAGCCATTGACGCGAGCCGTCCGGCTACGCATGCTCGACAGAGGTGGTTGGACCGCCTTCCCACAGGGGTGTCTGAGTGATCTTCGTAGCGGGCGGAACGGGCGAGCTGGGTGGGCGCGTCGTCAGGCTCCTGCGCGAGCAGGGACACGCGGTTCGTTGCCTCCTCCGGCCCGGGTCCGACGGCGACGCGCTGCGGAGCCAGGGCGCCGAGCTCGTTGTCGGTGACCTGGCGAACCCCGCAACTCTTTCGGGCGCGTGTGACGGCGCGGAAACGGTGGTGGCGACCGCGACGGTGATCGGGCGGCGCCTGGCAGGCGCCCGCAGACCATCTATCCGCGACGTCGACCAGGCCGGGATGGCCGCCCTCATCGACGCGGCTGAGGCATCGTCCGTCGAACGATTCGTGTACGTGTCGTTCGCCGGCGCGGATGCACAGCTGGGCACGCCCCTTGAGCGCGCCAAGATCGCGACGGAGCAGAGGCTGCGGCGCTCGTCGATGCGGTCCGTCATTGTCAGGCCGGACGCATTTCAAGACATCCATCTCGCCCCGATTGGCCGCTTCGACATCGCGGCCGGGCAAGTTGCCGTGTTCGGCAAGGGCGACACCAAGCGGCGTTGGGTCAGCACCGATGACGTGGCTGCACTCGTGGCCGCCCTAGCCGTGGAACCGGACCCTCCGGCAATGGTGGAGTTCGGCGGCCCGGAAGCGCTGAGCCGCAACGAGGCCATCGCGATTGCCGAACAGGCAACCGGCCGCTCCATCAAGCGTCAGCGCCTGCCTCGACCCCTCACCCGGCTCGGCATGCGGCTCCTGGCCAGGCCCAACGACGCCTTGGCGTCCGTCTTCGGGGCGGGTCTGCTGCAGGACCTGGTCGCGAGCGGCTGGGACGACGCCCCGCTGAAGGAACGAGGCATCAACGCCAAGCCCGCGAGCCAGTTCATCCGAGAACAGGCTCTGGGAGATGGATAAGTTTGCTCAGTGGTTCAGCTTCCGACGACGGTTCCGTCGCGGAGGAACGGCTGGAAGTCCTCCCACGGAGCTGAGCCGTCCCTGGTCGTGATGGCTTCCGGGGAGTACTGGACGATGTAGGCACGACGAAGGCGGTCGGTCAGGTTGGGACCGCTGCGGTGGAAGACGACGCTGGAGAAGCAGGCGATGCTCCCGGCCGGAACGACCATCGGAAGGCCGCGGTCGGTCCCGACGTAGCCGACCTTGTCGTTCGTGGCGGGGTCGGTGAAGTGCTTCACGTAGGTGCGGACGCCGGCCAGCGAGTACGGCAACAGGTACACGGCGCCGTTCTCCTCGGTGATGTCGTCGAGCGCGATCCAGCAGGTGAGGTACGGCTCGTGATCCTCATGGACGTAGCCGCTGTCCTGGTGCCACGAGAAGGCGCTCTGCCGGTCGGCGCACTTGATGACGTACTGCTCGACGAAGTGGAAGGCGTCGGGGCCGAGCGTGGCCCGGCAGATGTCGGCCATGAGGTCGCCGAAGACGAATGCGTGCAGCTCCGGCTCGGTCTTGGCCACCCCGTTGGCGAAGTAGCGCTGGCCGCGATGGTTGAGACCTAGTACGTCGACGCCGGCATCGTCCATTCTGGCATCGATCTGATTCATGCCCTCCTGCGCGAAGGTGCGCAGGAGCTCGAGCTGCTGGTCGGAGAGGACGCGTTCGAGCACGAAGAATCCCTCGTCGCGATACTGCTGCTGTTGGGTTTCCGAAACGACGGAAGTAGTGGTGTCCATGTCGTCGACGGTAGGCGCGACGGCGCCGCCGGAAGAAGGGACGTGGTGGGCAGGACTGGTCCATTATGGTCAGCGATGATGCTACCCGTCTCGGTTCGGATCGCCGCCCAGGACGAGGTGGGCACCCGACTGGGCCGCGCCCGGACGATGGGCTTCGTCAACCACGGGGCGGCTCTGCTGCCCTGGCCGCGACGAACCCTGGACGCCTACGCGCTGGTCCTGGTCCATGACGGTGTCGGCTCCTACGTCGACGACGCCGTCCCGCACCTGCCGATCACAGCCGGCGACACGATCATCACGGTGCCGGGCCACTCGCACTGGTACGGGCCACGCCCCGGCGGGACGTGGAGCGAGACCTTCCTGGTCTTCGACGGCCCGATCTTCGACGCCCTAGCCGCCGGCGGAGTGCTGGACGCCGGCGATCCGGTCCGGCCCGTCGAGCCACTGGAGGCCTGGCGTGCGCGGCTGCAGGAGTTCGCCGACCGAACCCGGCCGAACACCACGGTTGCCCGCGAGCTCGAGGTCCTGGAGCTCGCCGCGCTGCTCGTCGAGCTGCGCGGCGGTGCGGGCGACGCCGGACCGATGGCGCGGCCGATCCGGCGGGCCCGTGAGCTCCTGGTCGCCGACCTCTCCTCCGAGCTGGAGCTGCAGGACGTGGCTGCAGCCGTCGGTCTGCCCTACGAGACGTTCCGCAAGCAGTTCCGGGCCGCGACCGGCAGGTCCCCCGCCGCCTTCCGCCTGGACCGCCGGATTCAGGCGGCCCAGGCGCTGCTGCGGATGACCACGATGACGCACGCCGCGATCGCGGCCAGCCTCGGCTTCGCGGACGAGAACCACTTCGCCAAGCGCTTCCGGGCCCGCGTCGGGACATCGCCGAAGCAGTACCGGCGCGCGAACACCGCTCGGTCCGGACCTCACTCCAGGTAGAGCCGCCGGACGACGTCCTCGATGGCAGGCTCGTGCACCGCCAGGTCGCGCAGCTCGACCCGTGCGGAGACCGCGGCCACCACCGCGGCTGCCGTCGTGTCCTCCTTGCGGAACGCGAGGTGCTGCCGCAGACCGTCGGCCTCGACCGCGCGCAGGGTCGTCCCCGGTACGTCGATCAGCGGCGGTCCTGGTTCGGCGAGGTCGACGACGAGCACCCGCTCGGCGCCGACCCGGGCGACCAGTCCGGGCAGGTCGCCGTCGAAGGCGACCCGGCCGTGGTCGACCACCAGGATCCGGTCGCAGAGCCGCTCGATGTCGGGCAGGTCGTGTGTGGTGAGCAGGACGGTCGTGCCGCGTTCGGCGCGCTCCCGCACCAGGAAGGCCCGCAGCCGCTCCTTGCTGAGGAGGTCCAGTCCGATCGTCGGCTCGTCCAGGACCAGCAGCTCGGGGGAGTGCAGCAGGGCCGCGGTGACCTCGCCGCGCATCCGCTGGCCCAGCGACAGCTGGCGCACCGGGGTGTCGAGGAACGGCTCCATCTCCAGCAGCTGCACGCACTCGGCCAGCCTCGGCTCCCAGGCCGACGTCGGTAGCCGGTGGATCGCGCCGAGCAGCCGGAACGAGTCGCGCAGCGGCAGGTCCCACCACAGCTGGCTGCGCTGGCCGAAGACCACGCCGATCCGGCGGGCCAGCGTGGTCCGGTCCCGGACCGGCTCGAGACCGCAGACCCGGACCGTCCCGCTGGTGGGTACCAGGATGCCGGTGAGCATCTTGATGGTGGTCGACTTGCCGGCGCCGTTGGCTCCGATGTACCCGACGCACTCTCCCGGGGCGATGCCGAAGGTCACCCCGTCCACGGCGGCCACCACGTCGCGGGTCCGACGCAACCGGCCGGCTCGCCGGCGTACGACGAACTCACGACGCAGGTCGGTCACCTCGACGATCACGAGCCCGCCCCCACGTAGTGGCGCAGCCCGAGCCGCCAGATCCACCCGGCCGCAGCTGCTGCGATCAGGGCGGCGGGGACTGCGCTCCACGACAGCCAGCCAGGCAGGCCGGCCGGGTCGGAGCGACCGAGCAGCGCGAGGGTCGGCAGGTAGGCGACGAATGCCGCCGGCACCACGAAGGTGAAGAACCGCCGGATGAAGGTGCCGAAGATGTTGAAGGGGAACGACGAGAGGTAGTTGCCGCCGTAGGTGAACGCGTTGGCGAACTCCATGCCCTCGACCACGTGGAAGCCGATGGTGCAGGTGGCGACGAAGACTGCGCCGAAGATGACCCCGCCGGCGAGCGGCGTGACGACCACGAGGAGTGCGCGGGCCGGCGTCCAGTCCACATCGGCCCCGGCCAGGGCGATGACGAGGACCACCACGCCGCTGCCGATCCGGCCGAGGCGGCGCAGCGAGAAGTCGCTCGTGACGAGCTGGCCCAGGGCGGACAGCGGCCGGAGAAGGAACGCGTCGAAGGTGCCGGTGCGCACGTAGAACGGCAGCCGGTCGACGTGCCCGACGACCATGTCGGCCAGCCCGAAGCCCACCGCGGACAGGCCGTACATGACCGCGACCTCGGCGAAGTCGAACCCGCCGAGCGCATCGACCTGGTGGAAGACGACGTAGACCTCGACGAACTCGATCAGCACCAGGAGTACCTGCGAGCCGAGCTCGATCGCGAAGGACGCGCGGTAGGACGCCTGTGCCGCGACTCGGGACCGGACCAGTGCGTTGTACGCCTGCGCGGTCGTCGCGTCAGCCACCCTGCACCACCAGCTTTCGGGTGGCGCGCGACAGCACGAGCCGGCCGAGCAGCAGCAGGCCGACGGCCCATGCGACCTGGACCGCGACCTCGCCGAGGGCGCGCAGCCCGGTGGCCTGCCCGGTCATCAGGTTGATCGGGAACTGGACCATGGCGGGGAACGGCGTGGCGTAGGCCGCGGCCTGCAGCCAGTCCGGGAACAGCTGCACCGGCACCAGGTGACCGCCGAGCAGGCCGGCGACAAGCACGTACAGCAGCACCAGGCCGCGGATCTCGGTCAGCCAGAAGGCCGTCAGGTTGACCATGAACCGGCCGGCGAAGGACACGCACACGGCGAGCAGGATCGACACCGGCAGCAGGATGATCGCGGTCGGGTCGGTCGGCCAGTAGAAGCCGAAGAAGATCGCCCCGAAGACGATGGGGACGACGGCGCGCGACAGCAGAGCCCAGGCGGCCCGGCCGATGTCTTGGGCCAGCCAGGACAGCTGCAGGTCGACCGGCCGGGCGAGGTCGACCGCGATGTCACCGGTGCGGACGCGGTCGGCCAGCTCGGTCCAGGCGAAGATCATCACGACCGCGATCAGGCCCTGCGACACCCACGCGTAGGTCGACAGGCTGGCTGCGTCGTAGCCGGCCACGGTGCCGCCCGCGCTGTCCGCGATGCCGAGCAGGATCGACAGCTTGATGACGCCGAACACGGTGTTGACGAACACGCCGGCGAGCGCTGCCTGCCGGTAGGTCGCCCAGCGCCGGTAGCCGGCTCCCGCCAGCGCCACGGCGGGACCCACGGCGATGACCGACACAGTCGCGGGAGCCTACTCGGCGGCTCGGCGTGCCAGCCGGCTCAAGGGAGGCGGTAGGTGGCGGCGTGCTCGATGAGCAGGCCGTCGGCGAGGAGTGTGGCCAGGGCCCGGTCGCGCTGCACCGGGTCCGGCCATACGGCCGCAAGCGCGTCGGCGCCGACCGGGCCGTCGGCCGGGTCCCGGTCCCGCAGCACGGCCATCAGCAGGCCACGGACCTGCCGGTCGGTGCCGGCGAACGGCTGCACCCGCCGGACCGGTCCCTCGTACGCCGGGGCGCCGGCCAGCCGCCAGGCGCACCGCGCCGCGACCGGGCAGCCGCCGCACCGGGGCGTCCGCGCGGTGCAGACCAGCGCGCCCAGCTCCATCACCGCGACCGCCCAGCGGGCCGCCGCGGCCGGCTCGTCCGGGAGCAGCGCCTCGGCCCGAACCCGTTCCGCCGCGGTGAGCGTCGGAGCGGGCTGCTCGCTGCCGCCCACCGCGCGGGCCAGCACCCGCCGGACGTTGGTGTCCAGCACCACGTGCCGGGCGCCGTGGGCGAACGACGCGACCGCGGCAGCCGTGTAGTCACCGATACCAGGCAGGGCGCGCAGACCGGCGTACGACGTGGGCAGTCGGCCGTCATGCCGGGCCACGACCTGGGTCGCAAGAGCGTGCAGCCGCAGCGCCCGCCGGGGGTACCCCAGCCGGCCCCAGGCCCGCACGGCCTCGCCCGCGGGCTCCCGCGCGAGAGCCGCGGGAGTCGGCCAGCGCTCCAGCCAGGCCCGGTAGACCGGCTCCACCCGGGACACCGGGGTCTGCTGCAGCATCATCTCGCTGACCAGCACGCCCCACGCCGTCGTCCCCGGCGAGCGCCAGGGCAGGTCGCGGGCGTTCTCGGCGTACCAGTCCAGCACCGGAGCGTGCAGCGGCGAGGACGGCATGACCTCCGGATCCTCGCACGAGCGCGGGGGGCCGCCCGCCTCAAGTGCGGCACCAACCGTGACGAACTGGAGAGTAGGAGGGTGCTGCGTGCCGCACGCCCTCATCCAGCGCGGAAGGTGGCTCTCGACGCCCATGTCGATGACCGGTCAGCATCCCGGCTCGACCCTGCCGGCCACGGGCGAGGCACCGCCGCTGGTGGTGGTGGTCGTCGGTGACAGCCGCGCCCGCACCCGGGCACTGCGCAACTTCCTGTCGGCCCCAGGCTTCGTGGTCGCCGCCGAGGTCTGCACCGCCCGCGAGGCCGAGGCCGCCGTCGTGGAGCACCGCCCAGGTGCCGTCCTGCTCGACCTGGACCCGGCCAGCGGCGGCATCGAGGCGATCGAGCGGATCATGGGGACCCGCCCGACTCCCGTGGTGGTCTGCGGCGCCCTCGCGGCCCACTCGCAGGCCGCGCTGGCCGCCGGTGCCGTCGACGTCGTCGGCGCCCTCGACGCGCTCCCGACCTCCCCGCAGTACGTCACCGCGCTCCGCCGGCACCTCCGGGTCGCCAGCCGGGTCCGGGTCATCACCCACCCCCGCAACCGGCTGCGGGAGAAGGGCCTCGACGGCTCCCCCGGCGCCGATGCCGAGACCACTCGGCTACGCCGGCCGCCCACTCCGCACGGCGCGGTAGCCGGCAGCAACATCCGGGTCGTCGTCATCGGTGCCTCGACCGGCGGCCCGCCGGCCCTCGCGACGATCCTGGCCGACCTCCCGGCCGACCTGCCCGTCCCCGTCCTGGTCGTGCAGCACATGGCCGACGGCTTCGTCGAGGGGCTCGCGTCCTGGCTGGACGGACTGTCGCCGCTGCCGGTCGTGATGGCCGAGCACGGCCACCGGCTGCGTCCCGGCGTGGTGCACGTGGCCCCCGCGCGCGTCAACACCCTGCTGCGGCCCGGGCTGCGGATCGAGCTGCGCACCCCGCCGAAGGGCCAGTTCCACGTGCCGGGTGTCGACGCCGCGTTCGTCAGCGCGGCCGCGGTGTGCGGCTCGCACGCGATGGGGGTGCTGCTCACCGGGATGGGTCGCGACGGGGCAGCGGGGCTGCGCACGCTGCGCGACGCCGGCTGCCTGACGGTCGGGCAGGACGAGCCGACCTCGGTGGTGTGGGGGATGCCGGCCGCGGCGCAGGCGCTGGGTGCGGTCGAGGCCGAGCTGCCGCTGCCGGCGATCGCCGCGGCCATCGCCGCCGCGGTGGCCGTGCCCGAGGACGGCCGGCCGTGAAGGGCCTGTCCGACGCCGACTTCGCGGAGACCCGTGAGTTCCTGCTGGCGACGGCCGGGCTGGTCTTCGACGAGAGCCGCCGGGCCGGGCTGTCGGCGGTGCTCGCGGACCGGTTGCGCGTCACCGGAGCGGGCAGCGTCCCGGCGTACCTCGAGGCACTGGACGGCGACGGCGGTGAGCTGGAGCGCCAGGCGCTGCTTGACGGTGTCACCGTGCAGGAGACCCACTTCTTCCGCAACACCCCGCAGATGGAGGCGCTGCGCCGACGGGTGCTGCCCGAGCTGCTCCGGCGCGCTGCCGGTCGGGACCGGCCGCTGACGATCTGGAGTGCCGGCTGCTCGACCGGCGAGGAGCCCTACACGCTGGCGATGTTGCTGCTCGAGCTGTCGCCGATGCTCGCATCGCAGGCCAAGGCGCGGATCGTGGCGACCGACGTGTCGGCCGAGGCGCTGCGCGCGGCTCGCCGGGCCACCTACACCGGGCGCACCCTCGAGTCGGCGCCGCCGATGGTGCGGGACCGGTGGTTCGAGCCGAGGGGCGGCGGTGCACTCGTCGTGAAGGAGCAGGTGACCCGCCTGGTCGAGCTGCAGCTGCACAACCTGGTCACCGACCCGCCGCCGTTCGGGCCGGGCGAGGTCGACCTGATCGTCTGCCGCAACGTCACCATCTACTTCAACCGCTCGACCACGGGCCTGCTCGTGGGCTCGTTCCACGACACGCTGGCCGAGGGCGGCTACCTGCTGCTCGGCCATTCGGAGACGCTCTGGCAGGTCAGCAACGCGTTCTCCCTGGTGCCGGTCGGCGATGCCTTCGTCTACCGGCGGGCCCACGACGCCCGGCACAACGCGCCGCCGCGACGTCGCCGGGTCACGACCCGCACAGCTCCGGCCGTCGCGACCAAGCCGGTCGCCACGGTGCGGCCCGCGGCCGACCTGGCACCCCGGCCCAGGCCGGTGCGGTCCGCCACGCCGGACACCGGCGGGCTGGCGCACCTGGCGGCGGCCCGCGAGCACCTCGCCGGCGGTGACTACAGCGCGGCTGTCCGCGCCGCGGAGGCCGCGGTGCAGGCCGACTCGCTGCTCGCACCGGCGTACGTGCTGCTCGGGCGGGCCCGGACCACCCTCGGCCAGGACACCGGTGCGGTCGACGCGCTGCGCAAGGCCGTCTACCTCGACCCGACGGCCGGTGACGCGCACTTCCTGCTCGCCGGCGCCCTGGCTCGGCTGGGTCACCACGGCGCCGCGGCGGTCTCCTACCGGGCCGCGGCCGCGTCCCTGGGCCGCACCGACGCGCGCAGCCGGGACGACCTGCTCGGCGGGCGCGACCTGGCCGAGCTCGTCGACCTGTGCGAGCAGCTCGCGGACAGCTCGGACCTGCAGGCTCGCCGGAGCGCGGCGTTCACCGCCCCAGGGGTGTCGTCGTGAGCGGCTGGGTGATGTTCGTCCTCGGTGGGCGCGAGATGGCCGGGGCCCTGGACGAGGTGCGCGAGGTCGTCCGGGCCATCGGCATCGAGGGCCTGGCCGGGACCCGCGCACCGATCACCGGCCTGCTCGAGCTGCGCGGCACCCCGGTGCCGGTCGTCGACCTGCGGTCCGCCGCCGACCCCGGCCACTCCGGGGACGTGCTGGTGCTGAGCACGACTGAGGGCGTGCTCGGGCTGGCGGTCGACCGGGTCGTGTCGGTGCTCGGCCCCGATGAGCTGCAGCCACCGTCGGCGGCCGAGCCGCGGCCGCACGGGCTGCCGTCCTACGTTGTCGAGGTACGCCGGGACGCGACCGCCCGTGCGGTGCTGGTGGTCTCCCTGCCGGCGCTGGCCGGCCTCGTCAGCGCCTGAGCCCGGCGTACCCCGAGGATCAAGATCGTTCGCGACCTTTGTGGGCGACATGCCGTACCCAAGCG
>JAVEDA010000340.1 GCA_030841195.1 Actinomycetota bacterium
GTCGTCGCCGAGCGCCCGCTCGGGCCGCCCCGGCGGGTATCCCGCCAGCAGCAGCCAGATGCCGACGAAGTGCACGACCTCGCCGGCCTGCCAGATCAGGAAGTCCCGCCAGCGCGGTCGGGCGAGAACGGCGAGCGGGATCAGCCACAACACGTACTGCGGCGAGTACACCTTGTTCGTCAACAGGAAGGCCGCCACGACGAGAAACACCAGCTGCGGCAACCGTGGCCGGCGTTCCGCCGACAGCCCCAGCACCGCGATCCCCAGGCAGGCCACCGCGAACAGACCACCCGCCAGCACGTTCAGCGCACCCGCCGGCACCGGATGGCCCTGCTGCGAGAGCACGAACCAGATCGAGCTGAACCCCGCGTCGCGGTCCTGCGACAGCCGGTAGAACTTCGACCAGCCGTCGAAGTCCGCCAGCATCACCGGCACGTTGACGGCGGCCCACGCGCACACCGCCGCCACGAACGTGGTCCAGAACTCCCGCATCCGGCCGGCCCGCAGGCACAGCACCAGCAACGGCCCCAGCACGAACAGCGGGTAGAACTTGGTCGCCGCGGCCAGCCCGATCAGGACGCCCGCGGCCACCGGTCTCTCCCGGGCCCACGCGAGCATGCCCAGGGCGAGCAACGCCACGGCGTACAGGTCCCAGTTGATCGTCCCGGCGAGTGCGAGGCCCGGGGCGAGGGCAAACATGGCCGCGTCCCAGGGCCGACGGCCGGCCAGCGCCGCGGTGGCACCGACGGCCACAGCCGCCGCGAGCGCCAGCGCGATCGCGTTGATGTCGAAGTACCAGCGGGACCGGTCCGACGGCACGTCGCTGGACGGCACCAGCTGCGCGGTCAGCCACATCACCGCACCGGTGAGCACCGGGTACTCGACCTGCCGTTCCTCCGACTGGCCGATGTAGGGCACCTCGCCGTCGGCCAGCCCGCGGCCGTAGTACAGCGGCGGGATGTCGCTGTAGCAGGCGTGGGTGTAGACGCCCGGCGCGCCCCAGGCATGGTCGCGGCACCAGTCCTTCTGCACCAGCCCCACCCCGCAGGTGAGGAACGTCAGCGCCAGCAGCACGCGCAACGGCGTCCACCACGACGACCCGAGCCGAGCCCGGCGCCCCAGCGGGCCACCGACGGCCTCACTGGCCAGCCGGACGACCGGGTCGTCCCGCGACGGTGCAACGAGCTCGTGGTGGGTCATCCGGTCAGGCGGGTGGTGGCGAGATGATGATGGTGTCCGTCGGTGACTGACCCGGCGGAGTCGACGGCGGGCCCGGCAGCGTCGTCGGCACCGGTGTGGTCGGCACAATCGTCGCCGTCTCCGTCGGGGTCTCGGTCGGCGTCTCCGTCGTCTCGGTCGGCGACGGCGTGAAGGTCGGCTGCGGGTTCACGGTCTCACCGACGTACGCCGGGGGCGGGAACGTCTCGACATCCTTGCCCCGCAACGCCGCGGTCATGAATGCCGTCCAGATCCGCGCCGGGTACTCACCGCCGAAGAACGTGGACAGCCCGCCGACGCCGTCGAGGTCGGCCCTGCCGGTCCCCTTGTAGAAGTCGACGGCTGCCGACAGCTGCGGTGTGTAGCCGACGAACCAGGCAGACGTGGTGGTGTCCGGCCGGAGCGCGGCCGTGCCCGTCTTGGCGGCGGCCGGGCGGTCCAGCGACAGCGCCTCGGTGCCGGTGCCGTTCTTGACCACCTGCTGCAAGGCGTAGCTCACGTCGGACACGACGTCCTCGTCGAAGGCCCGCGTCGTTTGCGGGCGGGCCTCGTACCGGGTGCCGCCGTTGGCTCCCTTCACCTCCTGCACGGTGTACCAGGTGGCCGCCTTTCCCTTGGCGGCGAAGGTCGCGTAGGCCGTGGACATGTCGATGTTGCGGACCGACGCGGTGCCGAGGGTGTTGACGGCGTTGGCCTCCAGGCCAGGGGTGTCCGCGGGGATGCCGGCGTCCACGGCCGCGTCGACGACCTTGCGCGCTCCCATGTCCAGGGTCAGGTCGACAAACGCCGTGTTGATCGACTGCTCGGTCGCCTTGACCAGGTCGACGGTCGTCCCGTAGTCGCGGTCGAACTCGTTGTTGACCTGCTTGTCGGTGCCCGGGATGTCCAGCGGCGAGTTGCCCTGGTACCGGCTCTTGAGCCCGATGTCGTCGCGCAGTGCGCCGGCCAGCGCGAACGGCTTGAACGCGGAGCCCGGTTGCACCCGTGCCTGGGTGACCTCGTTGAGGCCGCCGGCGGTGCCACCGCCGTACATCGCGACGACGGCCCCGGTGCCCGGCTGCACCGCGGACAGGCCGATGTGCACGTTGCGGGCGTTCTCCCGGGGCCGCTCCTGGCGCACCGCGCGCACGGCCGCGCGCTGGGAGCGCTTGTCGAAGGTGCTGATCACGCGCAGGCCACCGAGGTCGATGTCCTGGTCGCTGAAGCCGTTCGCCTTCAGCTCGCGGCGCACGGTGTCCATCAGGTAGTAGTTCGAGCCACCCTTCGGCTTGGCCGCCTCGGCGAGGGGTGGCACCTGCATGTTCGCGCGGTCGCTCGCCTTGAGCCATCCCTTGGCGACCATCCCGTCCAGCACGTAGTTGAACCGGGCGGCCAGCCGGTCGGCGTGGTTCTCCGGGTCGTAGCCCGCGGGTGAACGGATGACCGACGCGAGCACCGCGCCCTGCTCGACCGTCAGGTCCTTGGCGTCGACCCCGAAGTACGTCTGCGCCGCGGTCTGGATGCCGTAGGCGCGGCGACCGAAGTAGATGGTGTTGAGGTAGTCCGCCAGGATCTTGTTCTTGTCGTCCCGGCGGGCCAGCTTCACCGCGATGAAGAACTCCTTGAACTTGCGCGTGTAGGTGCGCTCCGAGGAGAGGTAGGCGTTCTTCGCGTACTGCTGGGTGATCGTCGAGCCGCCCTGGGTGGCGCCGCCGCGCAGGTTCGTCCAGAACGCCCGCGCGATGCCGGTCGGCGAGATGCCGCGGTTCTCGTAGAAGGACCGGTCCTCCGCAGCGAGCACGGCCTTCTGCACGTGGTCGGGCACCTGGTCCAGCGGGATGATGATCCGGTTCTGGTCGCCGAAGCGGCCGATCTCGGTCTTGCCGTCGTCGTAGTAGACGATCGTGGCCTGCGCGGAGATCATGTCGTTCGGCTGCGGGATCGGGGTCGCGGCGTAGGCAACGCCCAGCAGCGCGACCAGCGCGAGGAACCCCACCCCGACCAGCGCCAGGAACTGCTTGAACGACGGCACGTACCGGCGGAAGCCGTCGTGCGCGGCACGCGGGTAGTCGACTCTCAGGGATCTCACGGGTTCTGCAGGTCCTTCGGCGCCGAGGGCAGTGGGAGTGGGTCGCCAGCGTAACGACGGTGGCTGGTTACCCCTCCGCGCCGTACGACGAACCGGCGTACGCGGTCCGGCGCGACCCGCGTGCCACCCGCCGGTCGACTCCGTCCCCCAGGACGTAGGAGCGGACCAGATGGTTCCAGCCGCACCCACGGCCCACCTCGACCACATAGACCGTGAACTCGCCGTGCTCGTGCGCCATCGCGACCAGCTCGGAGCGGCCCTTGACCCGGCCCTGGTACCGGCCCAGCTGGTCGCCGTAGACGTAGCTCACCTCGACCAGCAGCTCCGCGCGGCACACCGGGCACTCCCGGCCGGTGGGCTCGCCGTGGTGCCGGGCGGCGAGCAGCAGGTAGGGGTGGGCGTCGCAGGCGTCCTCACGCGTGACCGCACCGGCCCCCAGCAGCGACGTCAGCGTCGCGCGGCGGGCCAGCCCGTAGTCGATCACCGACCGCTGGGACCACACGCCGACGAGCGTACGACGGTCGGCCCGGGCTTGCTTGGCCGATGGGCCGGGTCTCCCGGCTTGCCATCGCGACGTCCCCCGCCTATCGTCCCGATGTATCAGTTCGATATATCAGCACAGCCATCGGGACGGGAGGCTCGGCGTGGCCAAGAGGTCGGACGTGCTCGAGTTCGCCGTCCTCGGCCTGCTGCACGAGGCTCCCATGCACGGCTACGAGCTGCGCAAGCGGCTCAACGCCACCCTCGGCGCCTTCCGGGCGTTCTCCTACGGCTCGCTCTACCCGTGCCTCAAGTCGCTGCTGGCGGCCGGCCTGGTGAGCGAGCAGGTCGACGCGCCCGTCGCCCTCGGCAAGCGGTCCCGGATCGTCTACCAGCTCACGGCGGAGGGCAAGGAGCACTTCGCCGCGCTGCTGGACGAGAGCGGTCCGTCGGCCTGGGACGACGAGGGCTTCGGGGTGCACTTCGCGTTCTTCGGACGGACCGACGCCCAGACCCGGCTGCGGATCCTCGAAGGTCGCCGGTCCCGGTTGGAGGAGCGGGTGGACGGCTTCCGGGCCGCCCTCGCCCGCAGCCGGGAGCGGGTCGACGGCTACACCCTCGCACTGCACCAGCACGGGCTGGAGTCGGTCGAGCGCGAGGTCCGCTGGCTGTCCGAGCTGATCGACGACGAGCGGCGCCGCCGCGAGTCACCCGAGCACGTTAACGAGATAGAACCACCTGAGAAGGAGCACCCATGAGTTCGGTACGAGTGGCCATCGTCGGCGTCGGCAACTGTGCCTCGTCGCTGGTCCAGGGCGTCGAGTACTACAAGGACGCCGACCCGCAGAGCCGCGTCCCCGGGCTCATGCACGTCCAGTT
>JAVEDA010000358.1 GCA_030841195.1 Actinomycetota bacterium
CGACGGCGTGAGCACGGAGTTGACCCGTCGCCGCGCAGTCGACCTGCTGCGCACTGCGACCGCGCTCTGTCCGACTTCCTGACACCAGACGCCACCCGTCCGCTCTCGTCAGGAGCACCCCCTCATGGCTTCCCTTCGTGTCGGCATCCGTCCGACCTCCCTCGTCGACCCCCGGGGCCCCCGGTTCGGGGCGGCGGTCACGACCGTCGTGCTCGGCGCCGCCCTGGTCACCGGGTCGGCCTACCTGCTCGCGCTGCAGGTGATCGTGTTCGCCCTCGGAGCGGCCGGCCGACCGCCGTACGGCGTGGTCTACGCCCGTCTCGTCCGTCCCCGGCTCGGTCCGCCGGCCGAGTTCGAGGACACCCGCCCGCTCCGGTTCGCCCAGGCCGTCGGGCTCGTCTTCACCCTGGTGGCGCTGGTCGGCCTGACCCTGTCGACGTCGCTGGTCACCGCGCTGTTCACTGCTGCGGCGCTGGCGGCCGCGTTCCTCAACGCCGCGTTCGGCATCTGTCTCGGCTGCGAGGTCTACCTCGTGCTCCGCCGCGCCACCAGCAAGACACCCATCGCCCGCACGGTCCCCAACGACCGCACCACCCACCCCCGCACGGAGGTTGCAGCATGAGCACCGAGAACCGCGAACGAGTCCTCGTCGACGCCGACTGGGTCGAGGCCCACCTCGGCGACCCGAAGGTGGTGCTCGTCGAGGTCGACGAGGACACCGCCGCCTACGACAAGAACCACATCAAGGGCGCGGTCCGCCTGGACTGGAAGAAGGACCTGCAGGACCCGGTCCGCCGCGACTTCGTGAGCAAGGAGCAGTTCGAGGCGCTCCTGTCCGCGAAGGGCATCAGCAACGACGACACGGTCGTGCTGTACGGCGGCAACAACAACTGGTTCGCGTCCTACGCCTACTGGTACTTCAAGCTCTACGGGCACGGCGACGCCCGGCTGCTCGACGGCGGCCGCAAGAAGTGGGAGCTCGACTCCCGCGAGCTGGTCGAGCCGATCGACGAGCGGCCGGCCACGACGTACACAGCGAAGGACCAGGACCGCTCGATCCGGGCGTTCCGGGACGAGGTCGAGGCGGCCATCGGGCAGAAGAACCTGGTCGACGTCCGCAGCCCCGACGAGTACTCCGGCAAGCTGCTCGCCCCCGCGCACCTGCCGCAGGAGCAGTCGCAGCGACCAGGCCACATCCCGACCGCGGCGAACATCCCGTGGTCGCAGGCGGCCAACGACGACGGCACCTTCAAGAGCGACGACGAGCTCACCGCGCTGTACGCCGGCAAGGGCGTCGACCTCGACAAGGACACGATCGCGTACTGCCGCATCGGCGAGCGCTCGGCGCACACCTGGTTCGTGCTGCACGAGCTGCTCGGCCAGCCCAACGTGAAGAACTACGACGGCTCGTGGACCGAGTGGGGCTCGCTGGTCGGCGTGCCGATCGCCATCGGGGAGCAGCCCTGATGTGCGGCGCGAAGAAGGGCGGCGTCTCCACCGAGGGGCTCGACCTCACCGACGAGGCCGTCGTGCAGGGTGTCGTGACCCGGGACGGCGAGCCGGTGGCCAACGCCTACGTCCGGCTGCTCGACGGCGGGGGCGAGTTCACGGCCGAGGTGCCGACGTCGGCGACCGGGCAGTTCCGGTTCTTCGCGGCGCCCGGCACCTGGACGCTGCGCACCCTGGCTCCCAAGGCCGAGCCGGTCGACCGCACCGTGGTCGCCGCACGCGGTGAGGTCGCCGAGGTCGAGGTGCTGATCGGCTGAAGTTCGTCCGACCGCGCACCGATGATCTCGCACATGAGGTCCCGGTGGTCGTGCGTCGTCGCCGGCACCGCGCTCGCGCTGGTCGCGTGCGCGGGGTCGGCCCAGCCCTCGATGGCATCCAGCACGCTGGACCCGCCCGGTCGAGCCTTCACCGCGCGGGTCGAGCGGGTCGTCGACGGCGACACCTTCATCGCCGTACGCCGGGGGGAACGCCTGCGGGTCCGCCTGATCGGGGTGGACGCGCCGGAATCGGTCAAGCCGGGCGCGCCGGTCGAGTGCTGGGGCCCGGAGTCCTCCCGGCTACTGCACCGCCTGCTCCCGGTCGACAGCGTGGTCACCGGTGCCTACCAGGACGGCGGCAAGCACGACATCTACGGCCGCGACCTGTGGGACGTCTGGCTGCCCGACGGCCGGTTCCTGCAGGCCGTGCTGGTGCGCAAGGGCGGCGCCGACGCGGTCGCCTACCGGCCGCAGGTGGCGCACGCCGCCCTGCTCGCCCGGCTGGACGCGGTCGCCACCGCAGCGGGTCGCGGGCTGCACGGGGCCTGCTGACCGGCGTACCCGTCTAGCCTGACGACCGGACGCTGCCCGGGGAGACGCCATGGTCGAGTGGGACGGCACGGTGGTGCTGACGACGCCTCGGCTGCGGCTGCGCACCTTCCGGCCCGACGACCTGCCGCTCTACGCCGAGCTGAACGCCGACCCCGAGGTGGTGCGGTTCCTCGGCGGCGCGCTGAGCCGGCACGAGTCGGACGCGATCGCCGAGCACGCCCAGGGACTGCACGCCACCGAGGGCATCGGGCTGCTCGCGGTCGAGCGGGCCGAGGACGGCGTCTTCGTCGGCATGTGCGGGCTGCACCACGTCACCGACTGGTACCCCGACATCGAGGTCGCCTGGCGACTGGCCCGCAGTCACTGGGGCCACGGCTACGCCACCGAGGCGGCCGCCGCCTGGCTCCGGCACGGCTTCACGACCCTCGACCTGCCCCGGGTCATCTCGATCGCCGACCGCGAGCCGCCCAACGTCCGCAGCATCGCGGTGATGCGCCGGCTCGGCATGGTGCACGACCACGACGCCGACCTGGTGGACGAGAACGGTGAGCCGTTCGCGGCGGTCGTGCACAGCATCACCGCTGCCCAGTGGCGGTCCGGGCCGGGTCGCACGGCCGCTCGACCGCGCTGACGGCACGTAGACTCGACTCGTGCTGTCCACCCTCGTCGTCGCCCTCCTGGTGCTGGTGTTCGCGCTGGTCGCGGGCGCCGCCGGGTGGCTGGTGTGGCGGCTCTGGGCCGGCACCTCCACGCCGCCCGCGGCCGGCGCTCCGGTGGCGGACCCCGCCGAGGAGGGCTGACGGGCGTGGAGATCCGTTCGGACATGGCCCCCCAGCTGATCCCGGTCTCCTGGCTGCTCGGCACCTGGCGCGGCGTCGGCGTCGGCGGCTACCCGACCGTCCCGGAGTTCCGGTTCGGCCAGGAGATCACCTTCACCGAGCTGCCCGGCAAGCCGTTCGTGCACCACCTGAGCCGCAGCTGGCTGCTCGACGACGCGGGCGAGCAGGTGCGCCCGCTGGCCCAGGAGACCGGCTACTGGCGGCCCGAGGCCGACGGCAGCCTGGAGGTCGTGCTGGCCCACCCGACGGGCTACGCGGAGATCTGGATCGGCTCGGCCGACGGCGCGAAGATCGAGCTGCAGACCGACGTGGTGGCCCGCACCGAGACGGCCAAGGACTACACCGCCGGGCACCGCCTCTACGGCCTGGTCGACGGCGACCTGTTGTGGGCCTACGACATGGCGGCCGTCGGCGAGCCGCTGCAGCCGCACCTGTCCGGCACCCTGAAGCGGGTCTGATGAGCGGCGCCGACCTGCACGCGACCCTCAAGGCCAAGGGCTACCGGCTGACCCCGCAGCGCCAGCTGGTGCTCGACGCCGTGGCCAGTCTCGGCCACGGCACCCCGGACGAGATCTGCGCCGAGGTGCAGCGGTCCGCGCCCGCGGTCAACCTGTCGACCGTCTACCGCACCCTCGAGCTGCTCGAGGAGCTCGGCCTGGTCACCCACGCCCACCTGGGTCACGGGGCGCCGACCTACCACGCGGCCGACGGCGGCGCCCACCTGCATCTGGTCTGCCGGGACTGCGGCGTCATCATCGAGACCGAGGTCGAGATGGCCGACGCGCTGGTGGTGCGGCTGGCCGAGCAGCACGGCTTCCAGACCGACGTGGCCCATTTCGCGATCTACGGCCGCTGCCGGGACTGCACGACATGACCAGCCCTCTGCTGTCGCGTCCGGGTGCCGTGCCGGCCGACCCGCCCGACGCCGGCGT
>JAVEDA010000370.1 GCA_030841195.1 Actinomycetota bacterium
CCCCCCCCCCCCCCCCCCCCCCGCCGGGTGTCAGGACGGTGGCGCGAAGAACTCGAGCGCGATCCCGTCCGGGTCGCGGAACGAGATGCCCGAGCCGTAGTGGGCGTCCTTGATGCCGTCGTGGTGGATGCCCAGCTCGTCGAGTCGCTCGGTCCACTTCAGGAGCGCCCCGCGGTCCGCGCAGCCGAAAGCCACGTGGTCGAGCCCGGTCCGGCGCTCGTCGAACGGGTCACCCGAGCTGGTGGGAAAGGTGTGCAGGCCGAAGAGCTGACCGCCGTCGAGTGCGAACACGGTGTGGTGGAAGCCCCCCTCGGTCTCGTCCTCGTCGAGGACCGGCGACGAGTCGAACAGCGTGGCGTACCAGCGGGTGCTCCGGTCCAGATCGGTCACGGTCACGGCAACATGGGCAACAGCGGGAAAAGCAGGCACAACAGACCTCCTGGTCGATAGCGAACGTGCGTCGATGACGGACGTGGGTGATGTGAATTCCCCCCTCTCACGTCGAGGGTCTAGCGCCGGTTCACGGCAGCGTGTCGCGATGTGGACAGCTGCGGCACGTACGCTGGTGGCCGTGATCGCGTTCGTCAAGGGGCACGGCACCGAGAACGACTTCGTGCTGCTGCCCGACCCCGACGGCGAGCTCGCCCTGGACGCCGACCGGGTCCGCCGGCTGTGCGACCGGCGCGCGGGCATCGGCGCGGACGGGGTGCTGCGGGTGGTGCTCACTGCGGCCGACTCAGAGGCGCGCGACTTGCCCGGTGCCGACCGGGCCGACTGGTTCATGGACTACCGCAACGCGGACGGGTCGCTGGCCGAGATGTGCGGCAACGGCATCCGGGTGTTCGCCCGCTACCTGGTCGACGAGGGGCTACATCCGGCCGGTGACCTCGCGGTACTGACCCGCGACGGGGTGAAGGCAGTGCGCCTGGCCGCTACCGGTGACGTCACCGTCGACATGGGGCCCGCCACGCTGCCCGGCACCGACCGCAAGGTCATGGTCGGCGACCGCACCTGGCCGGCGGTCGAGGTCACGACCGGCAACCCGCACGCGGTCGTCTTCGTCGACGGGCTGGCCGACGCCGGCGAGCTGCGGACCGCGCCGGTGGTCGAGCCGGCGTTCCCCGACGGGGTCAACGTCGAGTTCGTCGTACGCCGGGGGGACCGCCACGTGGCCATGCGGGTGCACGAGCGCGGGGTCGGCGAGACCCGATCCTGCGGCACCGGGGCCTGCGCCGCGATGGTGGCCAGCGCCCGGGCCGACGGCGCGGGGCCCGGCTGGACGTACCTCGTGGACGTCCCCGGCGGCCGGCTGTCGGTCACCGAGCGCCCGGACGGCCACCTCGAGCTGACCGGTCCGGCGGTGCTGGTGGCCCGCGGCGAGGCGGACCTGTGACCGAGTCGTCGGACGCCGCGACGGCCGCCCGGATCGAGGCTCTCCGGCAGGAGTCCAACCTGGTCCTCGCCGAGGTCTCGCAGGGCCAGCAGATCTCTGCCACGAACCTGCTGGAAAAGGCTGCGGTCGCCTTGCACCGGGGCGACCGCGACAAGGCCCGGGCGATGGTGCTCCGGGCGCAGGCCCTGGGCCACGACGAGCACGAGGACGTCGACGTCTGCTCGTGGAGCGCGCACATGACGATGTTCAACCTCGTCACCGACGTCATGAACGAGAGCGACGAGGAGTGGGCCTGGCTGGACGCGGCCGCGACGGTGCTGCGGGCGGGGCCGGGGGGCGCGGTGCCCGAGGCCGGTCGCCAGGAGCTGGTAGACGTGCTGGTGACGGTCAGCAAGGACTACGAGCTGGAGCACAGCGAATTGGTTCGCCTGCGGCCCCTGATCCGGGACGCGCTGCGGCGGCCGGGCATCACCGACGGGCGGGTCCTCGAGGTGGAGGAGGTCCTCGGCGTCCTGGCCGCGATCGCCGCCTACGAGGACGCCGTCGACGAGCTCGAGGGACAAACCGGCGCGACGTAACGGCTCCAGGCATGTCACCCTGGACGGGATGACACCAGCTGAGAAGAACCTCCGCCTCGTGCCGGACGAGCCGAACGACTCGGCCACGCCCCCGGCGTACGACCTGGATCCTCGCGACCACGACGGCGAGCGGCCGGACGGGGACCAGTACGACCTGGCCGACCGGCAGGCGCTGCGCCGGGTCGCCGGCCTGTCCACCGAGCTCGAGGACGTCACCGAGGTCGAGTACCGCCAGCTCCGGCTGGAGCGGGTCGTGCTGATCGGTGTCTGGACCGAGGGCTCGTCGCGGGACGCCGAGAACTCCCTGGCCGAGCTGGCCGCGCTGGCCGAGACGGCCGGCTCCCTGGTGCTCGAGGGCATGATCCAGCGCCGGGACAAGCCGGATGCCGCCACCTTCGTAGGGTCGGGCAAGGCCAAGGAGCTGCGCGACATCGTGGTCGCCACCGGGGCCGACACCGTGATCGCCGACGGCGAGCTCACGCCCGGTCAGCTCAGCCAGCTCGAGGCCGTGGTCAAGGTCAAGGTGATCGACCGCACCGCGCTGATCCTGGACATCTTCGCCCAGCACGCCAGCAGCCGCGAGGGCAAGGCGCAGGTGTCCCTGGCGCAGATGGAGTACATGCTGCCCAGGCTGCGCGGCTGGGGCGAGTCGATGTCCCGGCAGGCCGGCGGCGCAGGCGGCTCGGCCGGCGGTGTGGGCACCCGCGGCCCCGGCGAGACCAAGATCGAGACCG
>JAVEDA010000397.1 GCA_030841195.1 Actinomycetota bacterium
GTGACTGACTGATCCAAGCGCCTGCTTGGCTCAGCGAGCACGGGCGCTGGGTAGTGCCGGTGCCGTGCGGTCAAACACAGCCATGGCGTCGGGCAGTATCCGCGACGAGCTGTCCGACCGCTCGCCCGAGCCGAAGCTGCCGGGGGTCGATGTACTTTGCCGAGTATCCGCATGCTGTCGTACTGGAAGCGGACCGGCTGGCGGCCTGGGCGGTGCACCGGCTACCGGTCCTCTTCGGCTCCGGTCAGGGCATCGGCCCGCCTCCTTCGTGACCCCGCTCCGCTCAGCGGTCGGCTAGAAGATCGCGTAGACCTTGCGGAGGGTCTCGTGGATGTCCCAGGTGCCGGCCCAGCCCTTGGGGAAGACCGCCACGTCGCCGGCCGACATCTCGGTGGGCTCGCCGCCGTCGGGCGTCACGGTCATCCGGCCGGCCACCAGGTGGATGACCTCGTGGGTCTCGAGCAGCCATCGGGACGGGCCGGGCGTGCACTCCCAGACCCCGGTCGAGGCGTCGCCGTCCTCCCAGAGCGTCCGTCCGCGGGTCTGCATGGCCGGGCCGGTGGCCTCCTCCAGCGCGCCCCAGTCCTCGAGGTCGACGCCGGTGGCGTCGGGCAGGTGCGGGGTGGTGACGGCTGTGGTCATAGTCAGGTCCTCTCGGGGAACGGCAGGGCGATGGGGTCGGGGGCGAGCCGGCTTCGCCCGTCGGCGTCGAACCGGTCCAGACCGAGGTCGGTGACATCGACGACGTCGGTCCTGCCTGTGAGCAGGAGGTCTGCGGCTGCCCTCGAGACCGCCGGGCCCCACATCATCCCGTGGCCGCCGGCTGCGGCCACGACCGTGCCGGCGACCGGGCCGTCGGCGCCGAGCACCGGGCCGAGGATCGGCAGGTGGTCCGGCGTGAAGTCGATGGTGGCGGCCCAGCTGCGCCGCACGCCGAGCTTGCCGGTGACCGGCACCAGCTCGGCCACCCGGGCCCGCATCCGGGCGAAGTAGTCCTGGTCGAACTCGCGGGCCTCGCCCACCGGCTCGTCCGGGTTGCTCATGCCCCAGAGCAGGCCGCCCTCCTCCGGCCGCCAGTAGATGCCCGCGAGCACGTCGAAGACCATCGGCACCCGCTCCGGCGCAAGGTCCGGGTGCGGCTCGGTGACCACGACCTGGTGCCGGGTGCCGCCGGCCGGGAACCGCGCGCCCACGCGACGGCCGACCTCGGCGAGCTGGGGACCGCCGGTGAGCACGACCAGTCCGGTCTGGACGTCACCCGCGGACGTGTGCACGGTCGTCACCGCGCCACCCGCGGTCCCGAGTCCGGTGAACGCCACGTTCTCGTGCACCTCGACGCCGCTGGTGACCAGCGCCGTGGTGTAGGCGAGGACGTTGCGGGGCGGGTCGATCCAGCCGTCACCCGGTGCGTACGACGAGCCGAGGGTGAGGCCCGGGGCGACCGAGGGGTTGAGCTCGTCGAACTCGGCCGGCTCGAGCCACCTGACCTCCAGGCCCAGCCGCTGCTGCATGGCGATCCGCTCGTGTGCCGCCTCGACCTCGGTCGCGGTGAAGCACGGCATGCAGTAGCCCTGCTCGACGAACCCGGAGTCGATGACGAGCTCGTCGCGCTGGCCGCGGTAGAAGTCGCGGGTCCACAGCCCGAGCCGGACGGCCGCCTCGGTGCCGCCCTGGGCCCGCACCATCCCGGCGGCCCGGCTGCTGGCTCCCTTGCCGAGCGTGCCCGCCTCGACCAGCACCACCCGCTCCAGCCCGGCCCGGCGCAGGAACCAGGCGCACCACGCACCGATGGTGCCGCCGCCCACCACTACGGCGTCGGCGCTGCCCGGGAGCCTGGTCACGGGACCCGACGCTGGCATAGACTGAACGGTCAGTCAACGCCCTCGGTCGGTCGACATTCTGGGAGCACGCCGATGCACGGTCTGTCCGCCGCCGACCTGGCCCTGCAGGCTGCCGCGCGCGGGTTCGCCGACGAGCTCATGCCTCTCGAGGTCGAGGCCGAGCTGGCCGGGGGCGAGCTCCCTCCCGGCGTACGGGAGAGCCATGCCGAGCGGGCCAGCGCGCTCGGACTGACCGCCACCAACATCCCCGTCGAGCACGGCGGTCGCGGCTGCACCACCCTGCAGCAGGTCCTCGTGCAGGAGCAGGGCGGCCGGGTCACCAACGCGCTGGCCTGGGTCATGACCACTCCTCCGGGCTGGCTGCCCGCGGTCGCGACACCGTTCCAGCGCGACCGGTGGCTCGGCCCCACGGTCCGCGGCGACGCGGTCGAGTGCTACGCGATCACCGAGGAGCACGCGGGCTCGGACGTGGCCGACCTGGCCGCCACGGCCCGGCGGGACCGCGACGGGTACCTGCTGGACGGCGAGAAGTGGCACGTGACGTCCTTCAACGAGGCGACCTACGCGTTCTTCCAGGCCCGCCTGGTCGACGGCGACCACGCCGGCGAGCACGCGATGTTCTTCGTCGACCTGCCGACCCCGGGGGTGCGGGTCGTGCGTACCCCGGCCTACATGCACTCGATCGTGCACCACCACCCGATCATCGCCTTCGAGGGCGTGCGGGTACCGGCCACCCACCTGGTCGGCGCCGAGGGCGACGGCATGACCTTCGCGCACGAGTGGTTCCGGTTCGAGCGGCTGATGGTGGCGGCCCGGTGCGTGGGCGCCGCCGACCGGCTGGTCGAGGAGGCCAACACCTTCGCCCTGGACAGGCAGGTCGGCGGTCAGCCCCTGGCCGACTACCAGATGGTGCAGGCGATGCTCGCCGACAGCGTCACCGAGCTGTTCGCCGCGCGGTCGATGCTCTACGCCACCGCCCGGGCGATCGACGAGGGGCTGGACCGCAAGGCCGCCCACGCGGCCTGCTCGATGGTCAAGCTCTACGCCTCGGAGATGGCCGGCCGGGTGGCGGACCGGGCCGTCCAGGTGTTCGGCGGCCGGGGTTACATGCGCGAGAACGTGGCCGAGCGGTTCTTCCGCGAGCTGCGGGTGGAGCGCATCTGGGAGGGAGCCAGCGAGGTGCAGCGGGTGATCATCGCCCAGCAGCTCGCCAAGCGCGGCCTCGCGGCCCTGGTCTGACCGGGCACGACCTGACATGGGCGGCGCCTGGACCGGGCCGGCGTCCGGGGTGGACCGCGCCGGCGTCTCGGCGCATCCTCGGACGAGGGCGACGGAAGGAGCCGGCTGATGAGGACGGTGCGACCGGAGCGGCTCGCCGTGCAGATCGACGGCCCGTTCGTGGTGTTCCTGATCGGGATGCGGGTGAACAAGCCCTGGAAGGTTCGGGCCTGGGTGCCGGCGTTCATCGCGATGCCCCGGATGCTCAAGGAGCTCGCGGACTACCCGGCCAGCGGTTTCCTGGGCGCCGAGGGCGGTCTCGGCACGATCATCCAGTACTGGCGCAGCTTCGAGGACCTGGAGCGGTACGCCAACTCGCGCGACCACGAGCACTGGCCGGCCTGGCGGGCGTTCAACAAGCGGGTCCGCGACCACCGCGGCGACGTCGGCATCTGGCACGAGACCTTCCGCGTCGAGGCGGGCGCCTACGAGGCCGTCTACTCCGGCATGCCGCCGCGAGGGCTCGGCAGGGTCGGCCGGCTGGTGCCGGCAACGGGACGGCGGGAGACGGCGGCCCAGCGGATAGCCGGCTGACGTCAGCCGGCCGCCGGCGTTGTCAGAGCGGCCGGACGTCCACGACCGCTGTCACCGGCAGCGGGCCGTAGATGTGCGGGAACGCCTCGTCGGCTCCCTCGGGCGTCTCGACCACGAGCGGCACGTCGAGCAGGTCGGGATCGATTCCGAGCAGGACGAGGGGGTCGACGACGTCGGCGTAGTACCGCTCGCGGACGCCCTCCCACTGGTGGGCGAAGGCCGCATGCAGGAAGCCTTCCTGCTCCAGGGTCACCCCGAGCGTCGACACCCGGTAGTCCCCGACGGCTTGGGCGCCCTCCCAGTCGGATGCCAGCGCAAGGTGGAAGACGTGCTCAGTGGCCACGGGCCATCCACTCGCGCAGGTGCGGTGCCTCCCGGCCGGTGACCGTGTCCTCGCCGTGGCCGGTGTGCACGACGGTGTCCGCGGGCAGGTTGAGCAGCCGGTCGCGGATCGAGGCGATGATCTG
>JAVEDA010000404.1 GCA_030841195.1 Actinomycetota bacterium
GGCGCCGAGCGCGCCGCGCTCGCCGGCCCGGCGCGGCACCCAGGCGAGCCGGGCCCCGGTGGCCTCGATCAGCCGCACAGCAGCCGACAGCGCGCCGGGAACCGTCGCGAGCCCCTCGCCGACCAGCACGACCGACCCGGCGCCCAGCAGGTCCTGCTGGGTGCGCAGCCGGTCGAGGACCTGTGCCTCGGTGCCCGGCACCGCCGGGTGCAGCGTCCCGGACAGCTTCTCCAGGCCGCGGCTCGCGAACGGGGCGACGGCGTGCACGGCGAGGCCCTTGCGGACGGCCTTGCGCAGCCGCAGGAACAGGATGGGCGACTCGTCCTCGGGCTCGAGACCCAGCAGGAGCACCGACGAGGCCTGCTCCAGGTCGTCGTACGTCACGCCCAGACCCGTTCCGGCGACGTGCGCGGCCAGGAAGGACGCCTCCTCGGCCGAGTGCGGTCGGGCCCGGAAGTCGACGTCGTTGGTGCCCAGCACCATCCGGGCCAGCTTGGCGTAGCCGTAGGCGTCCTCGACGGTCGCCCGGCCGCCGACCAGGACGCCGGTGGCGCCCCGGGCCGCAGCCAGCCCGCGGGCCGCGATGTCGAGCGCCTCGGCCCAGGACGTCGGCTCCAGCTCGCCGTCGTCACCACGGACCAGCGGGGTGGTCAGGCGGTCCTGCGCGGTGGCGTACTGGAAGGCCCAGCGCCCCTTGTCGCAGTTCCACTCCTCGTTGACCTCGGGATCGTCGCCGGCGAGCCGGCGCATGACCTTGCCGCGGCGGTGGTCGGTGCGGATCGCGCAGCCCGACGCGCAGTGCTCGCAGATGCCGGGCGAGGACACCAGGTCGAACGGGCGGGACCGGAACCGGTAGGCCGCACCGGTGAGCGCACCGACCGGGCAGATCTGCACGGTGTTGCCGGAGAAGTAGGACTGGAACGGCTCGGACTCGTAGATGCCGACCTGCTGCAGCGCACCCCGCTCGAGCATCTCGATGAACGGGTCGCCGGCCACCTGGCTGGAGAACCGGGTGCAGCGCGCGCACAGAACGCAGCGCTCGCGGTCGAGCAGCACCTGGGACGAGATGTTGATCGGCTTGGGGAAGGTGCGCTTGACGTCGGTGAACCGGCTCTCGCCGCGGCCGTTGCTCATCGCCTGGTTCTGCAGCGGGCACTCGCCACCCTTGTCGCAGACCGGGCAGTCCAGCGGGTGGTTGATGAGCAGCATCTCCATCACGCCGCGCTGCGCCTTGTCCGCGACCGGCGAGGTGAGCTGGGTCTTGACGACCATGCCGTCGGTGACGGTGGTCGTGCAGGACGCGAGCGGCTTGGGCTGCCCCTGGACCTCGACCAGGCACTGGCGGCAGGCGCCCACCGGGTCCAGCAGAGGGTGGTCGCAGAACCTCGGCACCTGGATGCCGATCAGCTCGGCGGCCCGGATCACCAGAGTGCCTTTGGGCACCCTGATCTCGAAGCCGTCGATGGTCACGCCGACCAGGTCGTCCCGCTTCTCGACGGCGGCGCCCGGCGCGCTGGTCACGGTCATCGGGTCCTTCCCCCTGCGCCCTGCGCGGCCGACGGCTGGAAAAGCGTGGCGGCGGCCGGGTCGAACGGGCAGCCACCGTGCTCGAAGTGGGCGAGGTACTCGTCCTTGAAGTACTCCAGCGAGGAGGTGATGGGGCTGGTCGCGCCGTCGCCCAGGGCGCAGAAGGAGCGGCCGAGGATGGTGTCGCAGATGTCCTCGAGCTTCTCGAAGTCCTCGGTGTCCCCCTGACCCTGCTCGAGCCGGCGCAGGATCTGCACCAGCCAGAACGTGCCCTCGCGGCACGGCGTGCACTTGCCGCACGACTCGTGCGCGTAGAACTCGGTCCACCGCAGCACGGCCCGGACGACGCAGGTCGTCTCGTCGAAGATCTGCAGCGCCTTGGTGCCCAGCATCGATCCGGCGCCGACGATGCCTTCGTAGGACATCGGTACGTCGAGGTGCTCCGCCGTCAGGATCGGCGTCGAGGAGCCGCCCGGCGTCCAGAACTTGAGCTGGTGGCCGGTCCGGACACCGCCGGAGAGGTCCAGCAGCTCGCGCAGGGTGATGCCCATCGGGGCCTCGTACTGACCCGGCCGGTTCACGTGGCCGGACAGCGAGAACAGCGTCATCCCCTTGGAGCGGAACCGCGGCTTGTCCTTGTCCGCGACGTCGTCGCGGGCGTCGGTGCCCATCGCGCGGAACCAGTCGGCCCCGTGGCGCAGGATCGACGGGACGCTGGCGATCGACTCCACATTGTTGATGACCGTGGGCGACGCGTAGAGCCCGGCGATGGCGGGGAACGGCGGGCGCAGCCGGGGCTGGCCGCGGCGGCCCTCGAGGGAGTCGAGCAGGGCCGTCTCCTCACCGCAGATGTAGGCGCCGGCGCCTGCGTGCACGATGATCTCGAGGTCGAAGCCGGACCCGAGGATGTCCTTGCCGGCGTAGCCGGCCTCGTACGCCTCGGCGACCGCGGCCTGCAGGCGGCGCAGGACGTGCACCACCTCGCCGCGGACGGAGATGAACGCATGCGACGCACGGATGGCGTAGGAGGCGATGACGATGCCCTCCAGCAGCTCGTGCGGGTTGGCCATCATCAGCGGGATGTCCTTGCAGGTGCCCGGCTCGGACTCGTCCGCGTTCACGACCAGGTAGACCGGCTTGTCGCCGCCCTGCGGGATGAACCCCCACTTCATGCCGGTGGCGAAGCCCGCTCCGCCGCGTCCCCGCAGCTCGGAGTCCTTCACCATCTGGGTCACGTCGCCCGGTGCCTTCTGCAGCGCCGCGCGCAGGCCCTGGTAGCCCTCGTTGCGCTCGTACACGGGCAGCGTCCACGACTGGGGCTGGTCCCAGATCCGGCTGAGGACCGGCGTGAGGGTCATCGTCATGCGTCGCCGTCCTTCTCGGTCGTGGGGGACTTCCGAACCGAGTGCCGGCCCTCCCGCTCCGCCTCCTGCTGCTCGCGGTAGATCTCCAGCCCGGCCAGCGTCGCGGGCCCTGCGGCCGGGCCCTCGTCGGCCCGGCCGTCGTAGAAGCCGGCCAGAACCCGGGAGACCTGCTTGAACGTGCACAGGGAGGCGCCGCGGGTGGGGGTGGGCAGGTCGCCGGAGCGCAAGCCGTCGACCAGCGCGGTGGCCGACTCGGGCGTCTGGTTGTCGAAGAACTCCCAGTTCACCATCACGACAGGGGCGTAGTCGCAGGCCGCGTTGCACTCGAGGTGCTCGAGGGTGATCGTGCCGTCGTCGGTCGTCTCGTCGTGGCCGACGCCGAGGTGGTCCTTGAGGGTGGCGAAGATCTGGTCGCCGCCCATGATCGCGCACAACGTGTTAGTGCAGACGCCGACCGTGTACTCACCGTTGGGGCGGCGCTTGTACTGGGTGTAGAACGTCACGACCCCCGCCACCTCGGCGGCGGTGAGGTCGAGCAGATCGGCGCAGAACTCGATGCCGTGCGGGCTCACGTAACCCTCCTCCGACTGCACCAGGTGCAGCAGCGGGAGCAGCGCCGACCGTGCCTGCGGGTAGCGGGCCACGATCTCGGCGGCGTCGGCCTGGAGCCGCGTGAGGGTCGCGCTGTCGAAGCCGGTCGGCCGGGACGTGTGCTGGCTCAACGGTCCACTCCGCCCATGACTGGGTCGATGGAGGCGATCGCCGCGATGACGTCGGCGACCATGCTGCCCTCGGACATCGCCGGGGCCGACTGCAGGTTGTTGAAGGACGGGTCCCGGAAGTGGACCCGGTAGGGCCTGGTCCCGCCGTCGCTGACGAGGTGCACGCCCATCTCGCCGCGCGGCGACTCGATTGCCGTGTAGACCTGGCCGGCCGGCACCCGGAACCCCTCGGTGACCAGCTTGAAGTGGTGGATCAGGGCCTCCATCGACTGGCCCATGATGTGCTTGATGTGGTCGAGGGAGTTGCCGAGGCCGTCGCCGCCCAGCGCGAGCTGCGCCGGCCAGGCGATCTTCTTGTCCTCGATCATCACCGGCCCGGGCTGCAGGCGGTCGAGGCACTGCTCGACGATCTTCAGCGACTCCTTCATCTCCCGGATCCGGATGAGGAAGCGGCCGTAGGCGTCGCAGGTGGTCTCGGTCGGCACGTCGAACTCGTAGGTCTCGTACCCGGCGTACGGCTGCGACTTGCGCAGGTCGTGCGGCAGGCCGGTGGCCCGCAGGATCGGACCGGTGATGCCCAGCGCCATGCACCCGGTGAGGTCGAGGTAGCCGACGCCGACGGTGCGGCCCATCCAGATCGCGTTGCCGATCAGCAGGTTCTCCATGTCGGAGAGCCGCTTGGGCATCAGCTTGAGCAGGTCGCGGACCTTGTCGACGGCACCGTTGGGCAGGTCCTGGGACACGCCGCCGGGACGGATGTACGCGTGGTTCATCCGCAGGCCGGTGATCATCTCGAACACGTCGAGGACCAGCTCGCGCTCGCGGAACCCGAACGTCATCGGCGTGAGGGCGCCGAGCTCCATGCCGCCGGTGGCCAGTGCCACCAGGTGCGAGGAGATCCGGTTGAGCTCCATCATCATCACCCGGATGACGTTGGCCCGCTCCGGGATCTGGTCCTCGATGTCCAGCAGCCGCTCGATGCCGCGGACGTAGGCGTACTCGTTGAACAGCGGGGCCAGGTAGTCCATCCGGGTCACGAACGTGACGCCCTGGGTCCAGGTGCGGTACTCGCAGTTCTTCTCGATGCCGGTGTGCAGGTAGCCGATGCCCAGCCGGCACTCGGTGACGGTCTCGCCGTCGAGCTCGAGGATGAGCCGGAGCACACCGTGCGTCGATGGGTGCTGCGGGCCCATGTTGACGACGATCCGCTCCTCGGCCGCCTCGCCGAGGCCCTCCGTCAGCGAGTCCCAGTCCTGGCCGGTGACGGTGTAGACCGTGCCCTCGGTCGTCTCGCGCGGGGTGCCAGTGGTCGCGTTGGTCGCATCGGTCGTGTCGGTCACGAGTAGGCCCTCCGCTCGTCCGGCGGTGGGATCTGCGCGCCCTTGTACTCGACCGGGATGCCGCCAAGGGGGTAGTCCTTGCGCTGCGGGTGGCCCGGCCAGTCGTCGGGCATCTCGATCCGGGTCAGGCCGGGGTGCCCGTCGAAGACGATCCCGAAGAAGTCGAACGTCTCCCGCTCGTGCCAGTCGTTGCCCGGGTGCAGCGAGACGATCGACGGGACGTGCGGGTCGTCGTCGGGACAGGTGACCTCGAGGCGGACCCGGCGGTTGTGCGTGATCGACATCAGCGGGTAGACGGCGTGCAGCTCGCGACCGGTCTCGTGCGGGTAGTGCGCGCCGGACACACCCATGCACATCTCGAACCGCAGGGCGGGGTCGTCACGGAACGCCTGCACGACGCCGACCAGGTGGTCGCGGTGGACGTGGAAGGTGACCTCGTCGCGGTCGACGACGACGCGTTCGACTGCTTGGTCGTACGACGGGACAAGGTCGGCCAGGCGGTCGGCCGCCTCGTCGAACCAGCCGCCGTACGGCCGAGCCGTGCCACCCGGGAGCTGTACCGGCCGGACCAGGCCGCCGTAGCCGCTCGTGTCGCCGGTGCCGTCGGCGCCGAACATCCCGTGCCGGACCTCGACCGTCTCGCCCTCGACGTGCGGGGCGTGGGTGACGTCCTCCTCGGCACCGGTGTGCTGGATCTCGCTCACCTGAGGAGACCCTTCATCTGCGCAGTCGGCTTCGCGGTCAGCGCCGCGGCCTCGGCCTCGCGGGCCGCGTTGACCCGGTTGACGCCCAGCGGCGAGGAGCCGATCTGCTCGTGCAGCTTGAGGATCGCGTCGATGAGCATCTCCGGACGCGGCGGGCAGCCGGGCAGGTAGATGTCGACGGGCACGACGTGGTCGACGCCCTGGACGATCGCGTAGTTGTTGAACATGCCGCCGCTGGAGGCGCAGACGCCCATCGAGAGGACCCACTTGGGGTTGGGCATCTGGTCGTAGATCTGGCGCAGCACCGGGGCCATCTTCTGGCTGACCCGGCCGGCCACGATCATCAGGTCGGCCTGCCGCGGCGAGGCGCGGAAGGCCTCCATCCCGAAGCGGGCGATGTCGTACTTGCCAGCGCCCGTCGCCATCATCTCGATCGCGCAGCAGGCGAGCCCGAACGTCGCCGGCCACAGC
>JAVEDA010000413.1 GCA_030841195.1 Actinomycetota bacterium
CTGGTGCTGGACCGGCGGGGCCGGGTCGCCGCGCGGGTGATCGGGCGCGTCGACGCATCGACGCTGCTGTCGCTGGTCGAGGACGCCGCCGCGAGGCCGGCGGCATGAGCACCGGCACCACCATCACCGACGGGTCGCTGTTGCTCGCGGTGCCGTTGGCGATCGCGGCCGGGCTGGTGTCGTTCCTCTCGCCGTGCGTGCTGCCGCTGGTGCCGGGCTACCTGGCGTACACCACGGGACTCTCCGCCGCCGAGGTCTTCGACGAGGCACCGACGCGGCGCGGCCGGCTGGTCGCCGGCGCCTTGCTGTTCGTGGCCGGCTTCACCTTCGTGTTCGTCAGCGCGGGCGTGCTGCTGGGGGGCCTGGGCGGCTTCCTGCTCGAGAACCAGGAGGTGCTGCAGCGCTGGCTCGGCGGCGCCACCATCGTGCTGGGCCTGGCGTTCATCGGCTTCGTGCCGTGGATGCAGCGCGACGTCCGGCTGGACCGCAAGCCCTCGGTCGGGCTGGCCGGTGCACCGGTGCTCGGGGCGCTGTTCGGACTCGGCTGGACCCCGTGCGTCGGCCCGACGCTCGGCGCGGTGATGGCGCTGGGGATCAACGAGGGGACCGCTGCCCGTGGTGGGGTGCTCGCGGTCGCGTACTGCATCGGTCTCGGGCTGCCCTTCGTCCTGACCGCGCTCGCCATGAGCCGTGCGATGACCACCTTCGGCTGGGTGAAGCGGCACTACCTGGCCGTCATGCGCACCGGCGGCGCGATGCTGGTGGTCATCGGCGTGCTGCTCGTGACCGGCGCCTGGAACGACATCGTGGTCGGGCTGCAGGTCTGGGCCAACGGCTTCGTCCCGGCGGTGTAGACGTGGTCGACCAGACGCTGACCAGCGCCCCCGCCCGGGACCAGCCGCCGGAACCCCGGCCGCCGGCCCTCAAGCCGCTCGAGCTGGCCCGATGGGCCTGGCGGCAGCTCACCTCGATGCGCACGGCGCTGGTGCTGCTCTTCCTGCTGGCACTGGCCGCCGTGCCCGGCTCGCTGGTGCCGCAGCGGAGCATCGACGCCGCCCGGGCCGCCCAGTTCGCCGCCGAGCACCCGCACCTCGCGCCCTGGTACGACCGGTTCTCGCTGTTCTCCGTCTACTCCTCGCCGTGGTTCGCGGCGACCTACCTGCTGCTGTTCGTGTCGCTGGTCGGCTGCGTCCTGCCGCGCAGCCGGGCCCACTTGCGCGCGTCCCTCGCGCGACCGCCCCGCGCACCGCGCAACCTCGGCCGCCTGCCGGTGCACGAGGAGACCACCAGCACGCGTACGCCGGACGAGGTGCTGGCCGAGGCTCGCACCCTGTTGCGAGCCAAGCGGTTCCGGGTCGACGTCGTGGACGGGGCGCTCTCGGCCGAGAAGGGCTACCTGCGCGAGACGGGCAACCTCGTCTTCCACCTGGCGCTGCTGCTGCTCCTGCTCTCGGTGGCCCTCGGGCACCTGCTCGGCTACAAGGCCAACGTCCTGCTCATCGAGGGCGAGGCGTTCTCCAACACCGTGACGGCCTACGACACCTGGACGCCCGGAGCGCTCGCCGACGAGTCGTCGTTGGCGCCGTTCACGGTGTCGCTGGACGACCTGAAGGTCCGCTACCAGACGAGCGGGCAGCAACGCGGCGCCCCACGGGACTTCGAGGCGTCGGTCCGCTACACATCGTCCCCGGACGCGCCGGAGAAGTCCTACGTGGTCCGCGTCAACCATCCGCTGAAGGTCGACGGCGTGAAGGTCTTCCTGCTCGGCAACGGCTACGCGCCGGTCTTCACGGTGCGCGACCGCGACGGCCGGGTCGTGTCACGGGGGGCGGTGCCGTTCCTGCCGCGGGACGGGAACGACACGTCCGTGGGCGTCATCAAGGTCACCGGCACGACGCCGCAGATCGGCTTCGACGGCTTCTTTCTGCCCACCGCGGTGATCGACCGGGCCGGCCCGCACTCGATCTACCCCGGGCTCAAGCTGCCGCGCGCGCTGCTCAGCGTCTACACCGGGGACCTCGGGGTCGACAGCGGGACGCCGCAGTCGGTCTACAGCCTGGACAAGAAGGGGCTGACCCAGGTGCTGGGGGAGGACGGCCGCAAGCTGGTCGTCGGGCTGGCCCCGCACACGTCGGTGACGCTGCCGACGGGGGAGACGATCACGATGGACGGGGTGCGGCGGTGGACGTCGCTGTCGATCGCCCGCGACCCGGGCGCCGGGCCGGCACTGGGGTCCGCGCTGCTCGCGCTGGCCGGCCTGATGATGTCCCTGTTCGTGCGGCGGCGCCGGGTCTGGGTGCGGGCTGCTGCCGGCGACGACGGGCGTACGCTCGTCGAGGTGGCGGGGCTGGCGCGCACCGAGGCCGAGGGCGGCGAGGGCCTGACCGACGAGGTCCGCGAGCTGGCCGAGCAGATCGGGACCATGAGGATCGGGACCACGAGTTGACCGACGACGAGACGACGGGTGCCTGCCTGTGACCAGTGAAGCGCTCGCCCACCTCAGCAACAACCTGCTGTACTCCGCGATGGCGGTCTACGCGGTGGCGATGTACTGCTATGCCGCTGAGCTCGCGTTCGGCACTCCCCGCCGCCGCAGCGCGGAGCTGCCGGACCGGGAGCTGGTCGCAGTCGGTGCCTCACCGGCGTACGACGTGCCGGGCTCGACCGTCGCTACCGACGAGGACGCGACCCGCCAGAGCAAGGCCAGCCGGCTGGGTCGGGTGGCGGTCTCGCTGACGGTGCTGGCCTTCGCGCTGCACGCGTCGTCGGTGCTGACCCGCGGGCTCTCGGCGGGACGGCCGCCGTGGGGCAACATGTTCGAGTTCTCCACGACCGGCGCGCTGGCGGTGACCGGCGTCTTCCTGGTGCTCCTGACCCGCAAGGACGTCCGGTACCTCGGCGTCTTCGTCATCCTGCCGGTGCTGCTGACCCTCGGGCTCGCGGTCGCGGTGCTCTACACCGAGTCGGCCCAGCTGGTGCCGGCACTGAAGTCGGTGTGGCTGCTCATCCATGTCACGGCCGCGATCATCGCGTCCGGCATCTTCACGATCGGGTTCTGCCAGTCGGTCTGCTACCTGGTGCAGGAGCGGCGCGAGCGGGTTCCGGCGGCCGAGCGCGGGCCCTCGTTCATGGACCGGCTACCGCCGGCCGCCGTGCTGGACCGCTCGGCGTACAAGATGCACGCGTTCGCGTATCCGATCTGGACGTTCGCGGTGATCGCGGGCGCCATCTGGGCGGAGAACGCGTGGGGCCGCTACTGGGGCTGGGACCCGAAGGAGACCTGGGCGTTCATCACCTGGCTGGTCTACACGTGCTACCTGCACGCCCGGGCCACGGCAGGCTGGAAGGGCCGCCGGGCCGCCTACCTCGCCGGACTGGGCTACGCGACCTTCTTGTTCAACTACCTCGTGGTGAACATCTGGCTGGTCGGCTTCCACTCGTACGCCGGCGTCGGTTAGACGTCGTCGTCCCGGGTGGGGGGCCGCGGGCGGTTGAGCCCGCGGAGGAAGTCGGGGTCGTCGTCGGGGGCCGTCGGGCGGCCGGGCCCGTTGTCCGGGCCGGCCACGCGCGGGGGGAGCCCGGGCAGGCCACGGCCGCGATCATCGCGTCCGGCATCTTCACGATCGGGTTCTGCCAGTCGGTCTGCTACCTGGTGCAGGAGCGGCGCGAGCGGGTTCCGGCGGCCGAGCGCGGGC
>JAVEDA010000447.1 GCA_030841195.1 Actinomycetota bacterium
CCAGGTAGCCCGGCACCAGCGGCAGCACGCACGGCGAGAGGAACGACACCAGCCCGGCCGCGATCGCCAACGGCACCGCGAGCAACAGCGACCCGTCGGCGATCGTGGCGCCGGAGCTCATGCGGCCGGCTCCGTTCGTGCGTCGTCCACCAGCGACTGCAGCGTCGACGCGTCGACGCGTCCGATCACCCGGGCGGCGACCCGGCCACACCGGTCCAGCACCAGGGTGGACGGCGTCGCGGTGGGCGGGAGCGAGCCGCGCAGCCGCAGCAGGACCCGGCCGCCGTCGTCGGCAAGGCTGGGATAGGTCACCCCGAACCGGCGCTCGTGCGCCCGGGCCGCGGCCCGGTCCGCCTCGGTGTTGATGCCGATGAAGCGCACCCCCTCGGCCTCGGTCTGGTCGTGCACCTTCTGCAGCCCGGGAGCCTCGGCGATGCACGGCGCGCACCAGGACGCCCACACGTTCACCACGACGACGTCCCCGCGCAGCGCCCGGAGGTTGAAAGGCTGGCCCGACAGCGTGGTGCCGCGGAACTCGACCGGGTCCTTCCGCTCGCTGACGGCGAGCTGGGTCACCGTGCCGTCGCCGGAGATGAAGCCCTGGTCCGCGACGGAGTTCGTCGACCCGCCCGCGCATGCCGGCAGCGCGAGCAGGGCCGCCGCGACCAGGGCCACGGTGGCGCGTCGGGCGGGCCGCAGGGTCATCAGGCCCCGGCGACGAACTTCTTGGCGGTGCCGGGCGCCGGCACGGGGAGGAGGTCACGGGCCGGCTCCTCGTAGGACACCGACACCAGGTCGTCCCCGGCGTAGGTGAACGAGGTGAGCGACGCCAACGAGCACTGCCGCTTGCGCGGGTCGTGCCACAGGCGCCGGCCGGTCGCGAACGAGCGCGCCGTCCAGATCGGCAGCTGGTGGCTGACGGCCAGCGCCTGGTGGCCGCGAGCCGCGTCCCGGGCCGCGGCGATCGCGGCCAGCATCCGCTCGGCGATCTCCACGTAGGGCTCGCCCCAGGACGGCCGCAGCGGGTTGCGCAGCTGCAGCCAGTGCTTGGGGCGGCGCAGCGAGCCGTCGCCGACGCCGAAGGTGAGCCCCTCGAACACGTTCCCGGCCTCGATCAGCCGGTCGTCGACGGCCACCGGGAGCCCGAGCGCCTCGGCGCTGGGGGCCGCCGTCTCCTGGGCCCGCTCGAGCGGGGACGCCACGAGGTACGTGATGTCCTCGCCGCGCATCCGCTCGGCGATCCGCTCGGCCATCGCGACGCCGAGCTCGGAGAGGTGGAAGTCCGGCAGCCGGCCGTAGAGCACCTTGGTCGGGTTGTGCACCTCGCCATGGCGCAGGACGTGCACCACCGTGGTCTCCGTCATGGACCTGTCCTCACTCATGCCGTCGACTCCGGCGGGATGGCGGCCGCCGCGGCGCGCGCGGCGTGGGGCAGTGCGTCGGCGACGCGCTCCAGCGCCGCGTCGTCGTGCGCCGCGGAGACGAACCAGGACTCGAACGCCGACGGCGGCAGGTAGACGCCGCGCTCCAGCATCGCGTGGAAGAAGCCGGTGTAACGAAAGGTGTCCTGACGGCGCGCGCCGTCGTAGTCGGTCACCTCGTCCGGCCCGAAGAACACCGAGAACATGCTGCCCGCGTGCTGCACCCGGTGCGCCACGCCGGCGGCCGTGAGCGCGTCGCCGGCCAGCGCGCTCAGCTCGCCCGCCGCCTTGTCGACCCATGCGTACACGTCGTCGTCGGCCGCCCGCAGGGTGGCCAGGCCGGCCGCGGTGGCGACCGGGTTCCCGGACAGCGTGCCCGCCTGGTAGACGGGGCCGACCGGCGCGAGCCGGGCCATCACGTCGGCCCGGCCGCCGAACGCCGCGGCCGGGAAGCCGCCGCCCATCACCTTGCCGAACGTCATCAGGTCGGGCCGGACGCCCTCGAGGCCGAACCAGCCGGCCCGGTGCACCCGGAAGCCGGTCATCACCTCGTCGCTGACGAACAGCGCACCGTTGTCCCGGCACAGCTGCGCCAGCCCGGCATTGAAGCCCGGTGCCGGCGGCACGACGCCCATGTTGCCGGCCGCCGCCTCGGTGATGACGCAGGCGACCTGCCCCTCGTGCACCCGGAACGCCTCGGTCACCGCGGCCAGGTCGTTGTAGGGGACGACCACCGTGTCGGCGGCCGAGGCCCCGGTCACGCCGGGGGTGTCCGGCAGGCCCAGGGTCGCGACCCCGGAGCCCGCGGCGGCTAGCAGCGAGTCGACGTGGCCGTGGTAGCAGCCGGCGAACTTCACCACCTTGGTCCGGCCCGTGAAGCCGCGGGCCAGCCGGATCGCCGACATCGTGGCCTCGGTGCCGCTGGACACCAGTCGCACCTGCTCGACCGGACCGACCCGGTCCACGATCTCCTCGGCCAGCTCGACCTCGCCCTGGGTCGGCGTGCCGAACGACGTGCCCCGCGACACAGCCGCCTGCACCGCGTCCACCACCGCCGGGTGGGCGTGGCCGAGCAGCAGCGGCCCCCACGAGCAGACCAGGTCGACGTAGTCGCGGCCGTCGACGTCCACGACGTAGGGGCCGTGCCCGCTGGCCATGAACCGCGGCGTCCCGCCCACCGCCCGGAAGGCGCGCACCGGCGAGTTGACCCCGCCCGGCGTCACCGCGAGGGCGCGCGCCATCAGCGCGGCCGACTCCGGTGCCTGGTAGGGGTAGCTGGTCATGCGCGGGTGCCGTGCTCCAGCAGCCGCGCGGCCTCGACCGCCCAGTAGGTGAGCACCACTCCGGCCCCTGCCCGGCGTACCGACGTCAAGGTCTCGACGATGGTGCGCTCGCGGTCCAGCCAGCCGCGCTCGAAGGCCGCCTCGGCCATCGAGTACTCGCCGGACACCTGGTAGGCAGCCACCGGTACGCCGTGCCGGGCAGCCTCGTCGGCCACCCTGCGCAGGACGTCCAGGTAAGGCAGGGCCGGCTTGACCATCACGATGTCGGCGCCCTCGGCCAGGTCCAGCGCGAGCTCGCGCAGCGCCTCGTCGGCGTTGGCCGGGTCCTGCTGGTAGGTGCGCCGGTCGCCCTGCAGCGTCGACTCGACGGCCTCGCGGAACGGGCCGAAGAAGGCGGAGGCGTACTTCGCGGTGTAGGCCAGGATCGCGGTGTCGGTCAGCCGGTCGGCGTCCAGCGCCGCGCGCACCACACCGACCTGACCGTCCATCATCCCGGACAGCCCGAGCACGTGCGCGCCGGCCGCGGCCTGGGCGAGGCCCATCTCGGCGTAGCGCACCAGGGTCGCGTCATTGTCCACCCGCCCGTCCGCGTCCAGCACGCCGCAGTGGCCGTGGTCGGTGAACTCGTCCAGGCAGAGGTCGCTCATGACGACGGTGGCATCGCCCACCTCGGCCACCACGTCCCGGATCGCGACGTTGAGGATGCCGTCGTCGTCGGTCCCGCCGGTGCCGGTGGCGTCCCGGGTCGACGGGACGCCGAACAGCATCAGCCCGCCGACGCCGGCCTGCACGGCCTCGACCGCCGCCTTGCGCAGCGAGTCGCGCGAGTGCTGCACGACCCCGGGCATCGAGGCGATCGGCGCCGGCTCGGCCAGCCCCTCGCGGACGAACAGCGGCAGCACCAGGTCGGCAGCCGCGGGCCGGGTCTGCGCGACCAGCGCCCGCAGGGCGGGCGTGGTGCGCAGCCGCCGCGGCCGGCCGGCCGGGAAGGGGGCAGCGGTGGCCACGCCGACCTCAGGTCGCCTTGCGGCGGGCGGTGGCACGCTTCTGCGACGGGCGCAGCACCGGCTCGCCGGCGGCCACGGCGGCGGCGCGCACCGACGCGCCGTACTCCGACAGTGCCGCGGCGAGGTCGGGCACCGACGGCGACGGCGCGAGGACGTCGACCCGCAGGCCGTGCTCCTCCGCCGTCTTCGCGGTGGCCGGGCCGATGCACGCGATCACCGTGGACGGGTGCGGCTTGCCCGCGATGCCGACCAGGTTGCGCACCGTCGAGGACGACGTGAAGACCACCGCGTCGTAGCCGCCGCTCTTGATGGCCTCCCGGATGGGTGCGGCCGGCGGCGCGGCGCGCACGGTGCGGTACGCCGTGACGTCGTCGACCTCCCAGCCGCGCTCGACCAGGCCGGCAACCAGGTTCTCGGTGGCGATGTCGGCGCGCGGCAGGAAGACCCGGTCGATCGGGTCGAACACCGCGTCGTAGGGCGGCCAGTCCTCGAGCAGGCCGGCGGCCGACTGCTCGCCGCTCGGCACCAGGTCGGGCTTGATGCCCCAGGCCAGCAGGTCGGCCGCGGTCTGCTCGCCCACGGCCGCCACCTTGATGCCGGCGAAGGCGCGGGCGTCCAGGCCGTACTCCTCGAACCGCTCGCGGACGGCCTTGACCGCGTTGCGCGAGGTGAACGCGACCCACTCGTAGCGTCCGGTCACCAGGCCCTTGATGGCCCGCTCCATCTGCTGCGGCGTCCGGGGCGGCTCGACCGCGATGGTCGGCACCTCCTCGGGCACCGCGCCGTAGGCACGCAGCCGGTCGGACAGCGCACCGGCCTGCTCCTTGGTCCGCGGCACGAGCACCCGCCAGCCGAACAGCGACTTGGTCTCGAACCAGCTCAGCGTCTCGCGCAGGACCACCGTGTCGCCGACGACGGTGATGGTCGGCGGGGCCAGCTTGGCTGCCTTCACGTCGGCGGCGATCCGCTCGAGCGTCGAGGTGACCGTGCGCTGGGACGTCGTCGTGCCGAGCTGGGTCATCGCGACCGGTGTCTCGGGCGAGCGGCCGGCTGCGATCAGCGCCTTCGCGACGTCACCGATGACCTGGGTCGCCGACAGCAGCACCAGGGTCGCCGTCCCGGCCGCGATGGACGACCAGTCCGCCGAGCTCCGGATGCCCTCGGCCACGTTGACCACCCGCACCTCGCGGTGCTTGGCCGACGTCAGCGGGATGCCGGCGTACGCCGGGACCGCCGTGATCGAGGAGACACCGGGCACGACCTCGAACGGGATCCCCGCCTTCGCGCACCCCACCGCCTCCTCGGAGCCGGTGGCGTACAGGAACGGGTCGCCGTCGAGCAGCCGGACGACGCTGCCGCCGCTCTTCGCTGCCTTCACGACGAGACGGGCGCGTACCGCGTGGCTGAGCGGCTGGCCGTCGTCGCCGAGCGAGCCGTCGACGACCTCGACGTCGTCGCGGCAGAACCGCCGGACGAAGTCCGCGTCCTGCGACTCGGTGACGACCACGTCGGCCTTCGCGAGCAGCTCGACGGCTCGCACCGTCAGCAGCTCGGGGTCGCCGGGACCGGCGCCGACGAAGGCGACGCAGCCCAGCGGCCGGCTCTTCCGCGGGGTCGTGCTCTTGCTGGTTGTCTTCGGGCGGGTCACGGGACGCGCTCCCACATCAGATCGGCCGCACCCTCGGCGAGCAGGTCAGCCGCGAGGTCGCGGCCGATCCGTGCAGCCTCGTCGAGAGGTCCGGTGGCGGACAGCCGCACGCTGGCCGAGCCGTCAGCAGCACTGACGACGGCTCGCAGGTACAGCTCGGGGTGGTGCTCGCCGTCGGCTGCTTCTCCGAGGGCCCCGACAGGGGCCGAGCAACCGGCTTCCAGTACGGCGAGCAGGGTGCGCTCCGCGGTCACGACGTGCCGGGTTGCGGCGTCGTCGAGCACGTGGAGCAGGTCGGCGATCTCGGTCGAGCCTGGGTCGTGCGGGCTGCGGCACTCGATCGCCAGCGCCCCCTGGCCGGGGGCGGGAAGCATCTGGAGGGGGTCGATCGCCTCGGTCATGGCGTCCAGGCGGCCGAGCCGGGCGAGACCCGCCCGGGCCAGGACGACCGCGTCGACCTCGCCGTCCTCGACCAGCCGAAGCCGGGTGTCGACGTTGCCCCGCACAGCCACGACCTCGAGGCCGAAGCCGAGGGCACGCAGCTGGGCGGCCCGCCGCGGCGAGCCGGTGCCGACCCGGGAGCCGGCGGGCAGCTCGGCCAGGCCGAGCCCGTCGCGGGCCACCAGCACGTCGCGCGGGTCCTCCCGCGGTGGGATCGCCGCGAGCAGGATGCCGTCGGCGTCGGCCGTCGGCAGGTCCTTCAGCGAGTGCACCGCGAGGTCGACGTCGCCGGCGAGCAGTGCGTCGCGCAGCGCCGAGACGAAGACGCCGGTGCCGCCGATCTGGGCGAGCGCCTCGCGGGACGTGTCGCCGTACGTCGTCACCGGGACCAGCTCGACCGGCCGGCCGGTGCGGGCCGTGAGGTCGGCGGCGACCCGCTCGGACTGCGCGGTGGCCAGCGCGCTGCGGCGGGTGCCGAGCCGCAGGGCCGTGGTCACGAGGCACCGCCGGGGGTGGGGTCGGTCGCGACGTCGGCCCGGGTGACGGCCTCGACTGCCTTGGGGTCCAGCCCGAACAGCTTGTTCAGCGCATCGGCGTACGACTGGCCGCCCGGCTCCTCGGCGAGCTGCTTCACCCGCACGGTCGGGGCGTGCAGCAGCTTGTCGACGACCCGCGTGACGGTCTGCTCGATCTCGGCCCGGGCGTGCGGGTCCAGGTCCGGCAGCCTGCCGGTCAGCCGGACCAGCTCGGCGCGCACCACCGAGTCGGCCATGTCGCGCAGGGCGACCACGGTGGGCGCCACGCTGACGGCTCGCTGCCAGCCCAGGAAGGCGGCGACCTCCTCGACCACGATCTCGCGGGTCGCCTCGACGTCGGCCGCGTGCTCGCTGGTGGCAAGGGCCCCCGCCAGCGTCTCCAGGTCGACCACGGTCACGCCGGGCAGGTCATGGGCGCTCGGGTCGACGTCGCGCGGCAGGGCCAGGTCGAGCACGACGAGAGGGCGGTCCGGCCGGCCGGCGACCGCGGCGGCCAGCATCGCGGTGTCCAGGACGTGCCCGACCGCTCCGGTGCAGGACACGACCAGGTCGGCCGACGCCAGCGCCGCCTGCAACGAGTCGAGGGGCACGGCCTCGCCGCCCACCGCCGCGGCGACCCGCTCCGCACGCTCGAGGGTGCGGTTGGCCACCACCACCCGGGCCGCGCCCCCCTGGGCGACCACGGTGGCGGCCAGCGCACTCATCGCGCCGGCGCCGACGACCAGCACCTCGGTGCCGTCCAGCGGGCCCAGCACCTGCCCGGCTACCTCGAGCCCGGCGGTGACCAGCGAGCGGCCGGCCCGGTCGATGCCGGTCTCGGTCCGGGCCCGCTTGCCGACCCGCAGGGCCTGCTGGGCCAGCCCGCCGAGCTGACGGCCGGCGGTCCCGGCGTCCTGCGCGGTGCGCAGCGCGACCCGGACCTGGCCGAGCACCTGGCTCTCGCCGACGACCATCGAGTCCAGCCCGCAGGCGACCGAGAACAGGTGCGAGACGGCCCGGTCCTCGTAGTGCACGTAGAGGTGCGGGGTGAGCTCGTCCAGGTCGATCCCGGCCCGCCGGGCGAGCAGCTCGGAGGCCTGCGCGAGGCCGCCGTGGAACTTGTCGACCTCGGCGTAGACCTCGACCCGGTTGCAGGTGGACAGCACGAACGCCTCGGTCGCGTGGTCGCTGGCGAGCACGTCGGCGAGCAGCTTGGTGACTGCTTCGGCGGGCAGCACGACCCGCTCGAGCAGGTCCACCGGGGCACTGCGGTGGGACAGGCCCACGACCAGGACGCTCACGTGTTCACCACCTCGGCGAGGCGGGGGGCGACCTTGCGCTGCTCGTGGAAGGCGAGGATCTGCAGCTCGATGGACATGTCCACCTTGCGCACCTCGACGTGGTCGGGCACCGACAGCACGCTGGGCGCGAAGTTGAGGATGCTGCTGACCCCGGCCGCGACCAGCCGGTCGCAGACCTCTTGGGCTACCTG
>JAVEDA010000458.1 GCA_030841195.1 Actinomycetota bacterium
GGACCTGCCCGACCAGACCGGCCAGCTCACCCGGCGTACCTGCTGGGTCGGTCGGGACGGTGACCGCCCCGAGGGCGGCCAGCGCCAGCCAGGTCAGGAGGTACGCCGGTGTGGTTCGCGTCGTGACGACGACGAGGTCGCCGTGGCGCACCCCCGCGTCGCCCAGCCGGTGGGCCAGCGCTCCGGCCACGCCTGCTGCACCGGCGAAGGTCTGGCTGCCGTCGTCGGTCCGCAGCCAGACCCTCTCGGCGTCGCGGTCGGCGGCCCGCGCCAGCAGCTCCGGGATGGTGCCGAGCGCGCGCGTCACGGTGGTCGACACTACGGCCGGCCGACCAGGTGCGACAGAGCCTCAGTCGTCGTCCCCGCCGTGGCCCGAGTGACCGGAGTCGTCGTCGCTGCCGTCGTGGCCGCTGCCGCTGTGGTCGTCGGCCGTGTCGTCGCCGCCGTGGCCGCCGCTGTCGTCGCCGACCTCGACGCCGTCGCCGTGGTCGTCGCCGGGCTCGAGCTCGCCCCGGCCACCGTTGTCGTCCCCGACCTCGGTGCCGCTGTGCCGGTGCCGACGGTGATGGCTGCCGTCGTCCGCACTGGCCGACGTCGACGGCGTCGCGACAGGGTTGCCGCTGGGAACGTCGTCGCTGGTCGGCGTGGCCGTCGAGGTGACCGACGACATCGGGGTCGAGGTCGGGTCGTCGGCGCCGTTGGAGGCGAGGGCGACGCCGCCACCCGCCGCGAGCAGCAGTGCGGCGAGCCCGGCAGTGGCAGTGATGCGGTTCATGGTGGTCTCCTTGTTGGTCGGCGACTTGTCGGTCCGTCTGACAGGAACGACCATGCGTCCGACCCGCCTAGCCCCGACCCATCCGACCCCTAACCCCGCGCTAATCCTGCCGGCGCGGCCAGCTGGCTACCTGACGGGCCACCAGGGCGGCTTCCGGCGGTCGTCCCTCCCCCACACGGCATGGCTCTGCTCGCCGCGCTCGCGGTGCAAGCGGTCGTGGACGACGGGAGCGGAGACCATCGACCACACCCCGGCGATGAGCACGAGCGCGCCGGCGACCCTGTTCGCGCCGGAGACGAACACGGCCAGCCCGATGTAGGCGACGAGCAGCGCCACAGCGAACCCGACGACCAGACCTACCTCGGTCCGCACCAGCTGGCGCACGCCCCCGAGCCTACGTCGGGACGCGACACCGGAGCCGGATTGACCGCTCTCAGCCGCGCTTGGTCGCCTCTGCAAGCAGCAGACCGGTGTTGGAACGGCGAACGACACCCGGGTCGAGCCCACCCCCGGCGAGCAGGGCAGCGAGCTCGTCGGCCGACCGCTCCCGGCCCTGCTCGGCGACCACCAGCATCTGCAGGTCGATCATCGAGAAACGCGGGTCGACGGTGTTCCGCGGCTGGCTCCCCTCGACGACGACCAGCCGCGAGCCCGCGGGCATCGTCGCCGCCACCGATCGGACGAGTCGCACGCAGGTCGGGTCGTCCCAGTCGTGCAGGATCCACTTGAGCAGGTAGACGTCTGCCTTCGCCTCCACCTGACCGAGCAGGTCCCCCTCGACCAGCTCGACTCGGTGCTCCAGGCCGCGGCCACGCAGGTAGCTGCGCGCCTGGTCGAGCACGGCCGGGCTCTCGACCAGGACGCCCCGCAGGTCCGGCCGGGCGTCGAGCAGACCGGCGAGCAGGACACCGTTGCCGCCGCCCAGGTCGCAGACCGTACCGGTGGTGGGGAACGGGTAGCCGCCGACGATGGCCGGGATCTCGGCCAGGGTCAGCCCGCCGAGACCGGCAGCGAACTGGCGGCCCTCGTCAGGGTGCGCGTCGAACCACTCGAACATCGAGGCTCCGTGCACCCGCCGCCAAGCGCTTCGGCCCGTGCGCACCGACTCGGTGAGGTCCAGCCAGGCTGACTGCTGCGCGGCGGAGCCGATGTACCTACACCAGTCGGCGGCACCACTCTCGTGGTCGGCGCGCAACACCTCGGAGAACCGGGTGGCGTGGAAGCGACCGTGCTCGTCCAACCGGACTACCGAGGAGACCGCGGCAGCCCGGAGCAGGCGGTGCAGCGCGTCCGGGTCGCAGCCGATCGTGGCGGCGAGCTGCTCGGCCGTCTGCGGTCCCTCGGCCAGGTGGTCGGCGACACCGAGCTCGGCCATCGTCGCGAGGACGTGCGTCGTCGCGAACCCGTGGGTGTGCTCCAACAGGGCCAGATGAGCGGGCAGCATCCGGTCGGCGGCGCGCAGCAGCAGCTGGCGCAGCCGGGTCGCCACCCGCACGGCGAGCCGGGGCGGGGCCTTGCGGGTCTGGGATCGTGTCGCCATGAGTCCTCGCTCCGTCCAGCCGCTCCACTTGGTTAGACTGTAGGTCTAATGATGTCCTCAGTCAATGAGCAGCAGCCGGAGTGGCCGTTGCGACGTGCGAAGGCGGCCGCGACCCGCCTCGCGGTCATCGACGCGGCCCGCCGGTGCTTCGTCGAGGCCGGCTACGCGGGTGCCACCGTGCAGGTCATCGCCGACGCCGCCGGGGTCAGCCGGGCCACCGTCTTCAACGCCGTCGGTGGCAAGGCGGCGCTGCTGAAGGCCGCCTACGACGTCGCCACGGTGGGCGACGACGAGCCGGTCCCCATCCCCCAGCGGCCGGCCGCCGTCGCGACCCGGCTGGAGCCCGACCCGCGCCGCGCGATCGCGATCTACGCCGGCATGATCGCCGACATCGGCGAGCGCCTGGCGCCGATCTACGAGGTCTTCCGGGCGGCCAGCCTCAGTGACCCCGAGGTGCGCGCGCTCTGGCAGGAGATCCAGCGGGAGCGGCTGAAGGGGGCCCGCGGCTTCGTGGGGATCATCGGCGCCAAGACCCCGCTGCGGGCGGACGTCGACGAGGCGGCAGCCGGCGACGCCGTCTGGGCGCTGATAGACGCGAGCCTCTACCACCGGCTGGCGATCGAGCGCGGGTGGCCGAAGGAGCGCTTCCGCGCTTGGCTGCAGGCGGCCTTCGAGGCGCAGCTGCTGCCGGCCTGACCGACTTCAGCCGGCAAGTACGCCGTCCCGGTAGCCCCGTGCGATCGTCGTCACGAGCTCGTGCACCGCGTCCTCGTTCGGCGCCAGCGGACCCGGCCGGAAGTGCGGCGAGGCCAGCCCGCGCTGCACCGACTCGCAGGCGCCCCAGTCCTGCCGGTTGGTCGTGTCCCAGAAGTCCACCGCGTACGCCGGGTCGACGTCGGCCGAGGCGAAGTACCACGCGCACTCCACCTGGGTCCGGTCCGGCGCGAGCGGCGTCATCCGGTGGGTCATCACGTAGTCGGGGTGCAGCGACAGCAGCAGGTTCGGCAACAGGCCGAGGTAGAGCACGACCCGCGGGTCGACGCCCTCGATCGGCACCCCGTCGCTGCGCCCGGTCAGCGACATCGTGTCGGCACCGTCGCGCAGGTCCATCGTGCCGCCGACCCACACCCCCGGGAGGTCGAAGTTGGACCCGCTGGCGGGTGGGCTCACCTCGCACAGCTCGGGGTGGATCAGCGGGCAGTGGTAGCACTCGTGATAGTTCTCGGTGATGACCTTCCAGTTCGCTGCCACCACGTACTCGTGCGTCGCGCCGAGCACCAGGCGCTCCGGAGCGTAGGGCGCCACCAGTCCCTCGAGCCCACCGACGTGCGCGGCGAACGGTGCGGCCGTCCCCAGGGCGTTGACGAACACCCAGCCGTGCCACACCTCGGCCGGCAGCCGGACCAGACCGTGCGCAGCCGGGTCGAAGGACGCGACCTCATGGAACCCGGGTGCCGCGATCAGCGCCCCGGACAGGTCGTAGGACCACGCGTGGTACGGGCAGACCACGGCGCGCTTGACCGACGTACCGCCATCGGGCAGCAGCTCGTGGCCCCGGTGCCGGCAGGTGTTCGCGAACGCGGCGACCTCACCCGCGCCACCGACCGACAGCAGCACACCGATGTCACCGACGGTCGTCGCCACCTGGGTCCGGCCCTCGGGGAACACCGCCTCCACGCGTCCCAGGCAGACCCAGGACGCCGAGAAGAACTGCCGCCGCTCCCACGCCAGCACGTCCGGTGAGGTGTACGCCTCGGCCGGCAGCATGGTGCTCTCGCCGAACGGCAGCAGCGCCGGTTCCAGCAGGTCGTCCGCGAGCGGTGGCGTCATGCCGCACCTCCAGGGCCATCTGCAACTACTGTCCGGGCATGGCCCGACGGAAGGTCGAGGTCCGCCGCGAGGAGATCCTGCGGGCGACCGTCGACGAGGTGACGAGGCTCGGCTTCGCCCACACCCGGGTGGCCGACGTCGCGGAGGCGCTCGGGATCAGCACCGGCCTGGTGTTCTACCACTTCGACTCCAAGGACGCGCTGCTGTCGGCGGCCTTCGCCTATGCCGCCGAGCGCGACCTCGAGCGGCTGGACGGGGCGGCCAACGGCAGCGGGAGCGCCGCCCGCCGGCTGGCCCGGATCCTCACGATGTACGGGCCGGAGGGCAGCGGCGCCGGCTGGTCGCTGTGGATCGACGCGTGGGCCACCTCGATGCGCAGCCGTGAGATGGCCGAGGTCTCGCAGGCCCTCGACGTCCGCTGGAAGGACACGGTGGCCGAGGTGATCCGGCAGGGTGTCGAGCGTGGCGAGATGACCTGCGCCGACCCCAACGGCGCGGCCTGGCGAATCACCGCGATGCTCGACGGCCTGGCCGTGCAGTCGACCGTGCACGAGGGCGTGATGCCGCGCCGGCAGGTGACCACCTGGGTGCGCCGCCTCGCAGCCGCCGAGCTCGGCATCGACGCCGCGACGCTGCGCCGCTAGGACCACCTCGCGCACCGCGCTCACACCAACCAGCTCACCGGGTGGCCGGCCTCGGCCAGCGCCGGGCGGTCGACCGCGAACGCCGCGATGTCGCTGGACGTCCCGCCGTCGAGGGCAAGGTCGGCCAGCACCCGGCCGAACGTCGGCGCGAACTTGAACCCGTGCCCCGCACCCAGCCCCACCAGCACCGACGGGTACGCCGGCAGCGGGCCGGCCACGAAGTCGCGGTCCGGGGTCAGCGTGTACAGGCAGGTGACAGTGCGGGCCGGCGCACCGAGGCCCGGCAGCAGCTGCGCGGCGAACGACGACAACAGCCCCAGCGCGTCAGGATCGGGGTCGAAGGACCGCTCGTCCCCCGTCGTGACCGCTCCGCCGCAGTCCTGTGCGGCCTTGACCAGCGCGCCGTTCCCGCCCTCGGCGTAGGTCGGGAAGCCGTAGAACGACGGGTCGTCCATCCAGATCCAGACCGGTAGCCGCTGCGGGCCGAACGCGGTCGGGTCGGCCGGCGCGAAGTAGGTCACCTGCTCGCGGGTCACCGTCAGCGGCAGCGACGTGCCCAGGTGTGCCAGCAGCTCGTTGGTCCAGGCGTCCGCGGTGAGCACCACCCGCCGGGCCCGGAACGACCGGCCTGCGGCTCCCCCGGTTCCCCCGACAAGCACCGTGACAGTGCCGTCGTCCTCGGGCACCAGTGAGGTCACCGGAGAACGGTCGTGCAGCTCTGCACCCGCCTCCCCGGCCAGCCGGGCCATCGTCGCGGTCGACCGCCCGGCCGGGACGATCGCCGTGTCGTCCTGCTGCAGGCCGACGGTGCCGTCCGGCACGCGCAGCGCCGGCCAGCGGCGGCCGACACCGGCCGCGTCCAGCTGCTCGAACGGCACGCCGCCGGCCACCATGCTGGCCGCGTAGTCGTCGGCCGGGATGGCGGCGCCCGGCGGGAAGAGGTCGACGCCGCCGGTCACCGTTACGAGCCGCTGGCCGCTCGCCCGCTCCAGGTCGGCCCAGTCGTCGTACGCCTCGCCGGCCAGCCGGACGTAGGCCGGGGTGTGGTAGCTGCGGCGCAGGATCCGCGAGGTGTCGTGTGAGGCCCCGCGCAGGTGCCCGAGATCGAACTTCTCCAGCCCCACGACGGACACGCTGCGGCGGGCCAGCTGCCAGGCCGTGGCCGACCCGAGCCCGCCGAGGCCGACCACCACGACGTCGACGGGCTCGCTGCGACCGGCGTACCCGGTCATGACTCCCCCAGCAGCGGCAGCAGCCAGCGCCGGATGTCGGCCGAGTCGTCCTCCATCGGCGCGAACCACCCGTGGGTGTAGGCCCGGGACGACATGCCCCGCTGGACGGACTCGCAGATGGCCCAGTCCTGCCGGTTCACCATGTCCCAGAAGTCGCCGGCGTCGGACGGGTCGAACGACGGCGACGCGACCTCCGGGGCGGCGAACAGGAGACGGCAGTCGATCGACGTCCGGTCCACCGACAGC
>JAVEDA010000473.1 GCA_030841195.1 Actinomycetota bacterium
CGATGTCGATGTGGCGGGAAGCAGCCCAGGTCGAGTACCGACCGAGCGCCCGGCGTACGGCTCCGGGCGTCGCGTGGGCGCCGGTCGGGCTGATGGAGGTCATGAACGTGGGTACGCCGAGCAGCGCGATGTCAGGCGCGCGGTCACCCGGGCCGGCCGCCAGCCAGTCGCCCGCCCGAGGCCACCGCGGGTCGGCCGGCCGGTCGTTCACGCCGTCACCGTAGTCGGGGCGCTCCTGTATCGTTGTCCGCGCTTGCCAAGGTCCGTTGATCCGGGCTCAGGCGCGCGGACGTAGCGCAGCTGGTAGCGCATCACCTTGCCAAGGTGAGGGTCGCGGGTTCGAATCCCGTCGTCCGCTCTGGGGTTGCACACCCCGCGGCGGGATGGCCGAGTGGCTTAGGCAAGGGCCTGCAAAGCCCTGTACGCGGGTTCGATTCCCGCTCCCGCCTCGTAACGGCACCACCCGTACGACGACAATGGCACCACGAGGGCGATTGGCGCAGTCTGGCTAGCGCGCTTCCCTGACACGGAAGAGGTCACAGGTTCAAGTCCTGTATCGCCCACCACGAAGCCCGCCACGGCGACCAGGTTCATCGGGTACGCCCAGGACCTCATCCAAAGCGGCGGCTGAGCCAGCGGCAGTTTGCCGATCTTGAGACGGCGCGCCGGTTGTACGCGGCGCGCCGCCTCATGTCCAGGCCCGATTGCGCATGATCGGAGCAGATTCGGACTGCTAGGTGGCACCCAGGTGCTCCGATCATCCGGTTTTCGACGACGTCGGATGCGGATCCGGACACCTGGCCCCCGAACACCTATCCGATACCCGGAACAGCGTGCACCAGTTGCGGATCACGAGACACCGCGCTGGGTGTCGTCGGGCTGACAGACCTGCCGCGCGCCCGAGCGCACAGTGGGCCGACCGGCACCCCCCGATCTCGACGCGGCGCGGGGCCGGCCGAACCCCTCGGGAGGCCCCCTTTGTCTTTCGTTCCATCTCACGGTTGGCTGGAGCGCGTCTACGGCCGACAGAACAAGCTGATCACCATCCGCTTCCACCGCCGACGTGACTGCGAGCACATCGACAACCCGCACTCGCTGCTCGAGATGGCGGCCTGGGGCTGGGACGCAGCCCGCTGCAACGTGTGCGCCGATGGCTGACCGGCGCATCGCCGCAGGTCAAGAGCGGGTCGAAGAACTGTCAACCGCTGGCGATCCCGGCCAGATGGGTGCACGGTGTCACCTGTGAAGCCCCAGGACCCAGGGCCGCACAGCCGTCATGCGCACCCGACGACCCGCGACCCACGCCTCGAGCTCGACACTGCCGGGCGCCCCAGCGTGTTCACCCAGGCCCAGGGCACCGCGGAGGTGAAGGGCCTCACGTTGCGCACAGACCCGCTCGAGCTCCGTCGTGACCTGCAGCGGGACATCGCGGCGATGCACACACGGGACCAGGAGCTGCAGGCTCGGGCCCAGGCCGTGCGGATCCGCTGGCTCGCGACCGCCACCGTGCTGCTGTGGCTGGTCACGCTGATCGTGCTGCTCGCCCACCTCTGAGGTTCCGGCGTCCAGGAAGATCAACCCCGGGGTCTTGCGCCGGTCCGGGCCGCGCTGGTATCCCTGGCGTCGACAGCGGCGAGGACGGGGGGCTCGCCGACGGCCTGAGCCTCCGCCCGGTCCCCGCGGAGTTCCAGGTCGCAGCCGACGTGAGGTCTCCGGGACCGGCCCGCGTCGCCGTGCTCCCCCCTCCCATGACGGCGCGGGCTGTCCGGACCTCAGCCGCCGTGGATCGCCCGCACCGCGTCGACCGTGTCGGCCTCCTCCGGTCGCTTGTCCGGCCGGTGCCGCAGCACCCGGGCGAACCGCAGCGCCATCCCACCCGGGTAGCGCGGCGAGGTCTGCACCCCGTCGAAGGCCACCTCCACAACGAGCTCGGGGCGCACCTGGACGACCCACTCGCCGCTGTCCACGGCCAGCTCCTGCAGCCGCTCGGTCTGCCAGGCGAGCATCTCGTCGGTCAGCCCCTTGAACGTCTTGCCCAGCATCACCCAGCCGCCGGCCGGGTCGCGAGCACCGAGGTGCAGGTTCGACAGCCAACCACGCCGCCGACCGTGGCCCCACTCGGCCGCCAGCACGACGAGGTCCAACGTGTGCCGCGGCTTCACCTTGAGCCAGCCGGTGCCGCGACGGCCGGCCTCGTAGGGAGCATCGAGCGACTTCGCCACCACACCCTCGTGGCCCTGTGCCACGGCACCGGCCAGGACGTCGGCAGCCACCGCCACCTCGGCCGTCACCACCCGGGGCACCCGCAACGGCTCGGGGACCGCGGCCTCGAGCACCTCGGCCCGATCGCGCCCGGGACGGTCCAGCACGTCCTCGCCGTCGACGTGCAGGACGTCGAAGACGTACGTCGACAGCGGTGCCGCCGCTCGGGCCGCCGTGACGTCCACCCGTGAGGACACCCGGCTGCCGGTCTGCTGGAACGGCCGGGGCCGCCCGTCCGGGTGCAGCGCGATCGCCTCCCCGTCGAGCACCACGTCGCGCACCGGCAGCAGCAGCGCGGCCTCGACTACCTCCGGCACCCGGTCGGTGATCTCGTCCAGGCTCCGGGTCCACACCGACACGTCGCCACCGGACCGGTGCACCTGCACCCGGACACCGTCGAGCTTCCACTCCACCGCGGCCTCCCCCAGCCGGCTGATGGCATCAGCCACGTCTGTGGCGGTGGACGCCAGCATCGGCTGGACCGGGCGGCCCACCTGCAGCCGGAACGCTGCGAGCGCCTCCGTCCCACCCGTGAGCGCGGCCTCGGCCACCGGACCGACGGCCCCGCGCAGCATCGCCGCCCGGCGTACGTCGGCGAGCGGCACCGCCGCTGCCTGCGCGACGGCCGCCAGCATCACGCCCTCGAGGGCGCCCTGTCGCAGCTCACCGGTGAGAAGGCCGCGCAGCAGCCGCTGCTCCGGCTCGGTCGCCCGGCCGAACAGGTCGGCCACCCGGCGTACCCGCTCGCCCTGGGACCCCGCGCCGGCCAGGGCCGCGACGTCGGCCAACACCGCGTCCACCTCGCTGACCCCGAGGGTCGGCTCGGGGGCGGGCGCCGGAAGGTCGCGCAGCGAGGCCCAGCCGACACCCGTCCGCCGCTGGCGCAGCTCGCCGGACAGGTAGGCCACCACGACCGGCACCTCGTCCGGGTCGGCGCTCCGCAGCGCGGCCGCCACGGCCGCGACCTTCTCGGTACGCCGAGTGGTGCCCGAGACGGCCGCGGAGGCGGCGGCGAGGTCGGCGAGCAGCACGGCGACATCCTGCCCGCCGGCACCGACGGGCCGCGCTCACTCCCCCAGGTCGTTGAGTGCGTCCTGGACCCCGCGGTGGAAGGTCGGGTAGGCGTAGATCATCGTGCGCAGCGTCGACACGGGCACCCGGGCGTGCACGGCCAGGGTCAGCATCGAGAGCACCTCGCCGCCCCAGGGGCCGACCGAGGTGGCCCCGACCAGCAGCCCGCGGTCGCCGTCGGCCACCAGCTTGATGAAGCCGGCGTTGCCCGGACCGTGGATCCAGCCGCGGGCGCTGGCCGACACCTGCGACGTGCCGGTGCGCACCGGGACGCCCTGCTCCCGGGCTGCCCGCTCGGTCAGCCCGACCGAGCCGACCTCCGGGTCGGTGAAGGTCACCCGGGCCAGGCCGGTGTAGTCCGCGGTCGGGCCGGGCCGGCCGAGGATGTCGTCGATCGCGATGCCCGCCTGGTACATCGCCATGTGCGTGAACGCGCCCACGCCGGTCACGTCACCGACGGCCCAGAGCCGGTCGGCCGCGCGCATCCGCTCGTCCACCTCGATCGCCCGGGCCTTGGGGTCCAGCCCGACCGAGTCGACCTCGAGCTCCGCGACCCGGGCATGGCGGCCGACGCTGACGAGCAGCTCGGCGCCCTTGACCGACGTACCGTCCTCGAGGTCGACGGTCACGCTGTCGGCGTCGCGGGAGACCCGGACCGCCTTGGCGCCCAGCGCCAGCGTCACGCCGTCCGCGCGCAGGGCGGTCGCGACGACCTCACCCGCCTCCGGCTCCTCGGGCGGCAGCAGCCGGTCAGTGGCCTCGACGATGGTCACCGCCGAGCCGTAGCGGGCGAACATCTGGGCCAGCTCGGCCCCGATCGAGCCACCACCTAGCACCACCAGCGACGCCGGCGCCTGCTCGGCGGAGATCGCCTCGCGGTTGGTCCAGTAGCGGCTGTCCGCCAACCCCTCGATGGGAGGTACGACGGGGGCCGAGCCGCTGGCGACCACCACCCCGCGGGCGGCGACGAAGGTGTCGTCGCCGACGACCACCCGGCCGGGCCCGGCAAGCCGGGCGGACCCACGCACCAGCCGGCCGCCCTTGCCCTCGAACCGGTCGGCGGCCACCTGGTCGTCCCAGGTGTCGGTGGCCTCGTCCCGGATCCGCTTCGCGACGAACGCGAGGTCGGGCTCGATCGAGCTGCGACCCGCGTAGGGGTCGGCCCGGCGGGTCTCGGCGATCAGCGTCGAGCCGCGGATCATCATCTTGCTCGGCACGCAGCCCCAGTAAGGGCACTCGCCACCTACCAGCTCGCGCTCGACGCCGACGACGGAGAGCCCGGCCTCGGCCAGCCGGCCGGCCACCTCCTCGCCGCCTGGCCCCATCCCGATCACGACGACGTCTACCTCGTGGTTCGCCATGGGCCCATCCTGCCCCGATGGGTACGGTGCCGAAATGACCGACCACGATGCCCCCGCCTCCCAGCTCTGGCTGGTCCGGCACGGCGAGACCGAGTGGAGCGCGTCCGGCCGGCACACCAGCCGCACCGACCTGGACCTGACCGAGGCCGGGGTCGAGGCCGCCCGGTCGGTGGCGGACAAGCTGCGCGGGACGTCGTTCGCCGGGGTGCTCGCCAGCCCGCTGCTGCGGGCCCGGCGCACGGCCGAGCTCGCCGGCTACCCGTCGGCGGAGGCCCTGGACGACCTGCGCGAGTGGGACTACGGCGCCGACGAGGGCCTCACCACGGCCGAGATCAGGGAGTCCCGACCGGGCTGGACCGTGTGGGCCGACGGGCCGGCGGGTGGCGAGACCTGCGAGGAGGTCGGCGCCCGGGCCGACCGGGTGATCGAGCTGGTCCGGGCCGTGGACGGGCCGGTGCTCGCCTTCTCGCACGGGCACTTCTCCCGGGTCCTCGGCGCCCGCTGGCTAGGACTCGAGGTCACCGACGGCGCGCACCTGACCCTGTCGACCGCGTCGGTGTCGGTGCTCGGCTGGGAGCGCGACACCCCCGCTGTCCTGCACTGGAACCACACCGGCACCCTGTGCTGACCGGCCTCCGCTGGCTCAGGGCTTGTTGCCGGGGCGGTTGCGGTACTCCTTGGTGATGCGCTTCCACTTCGAGCGCTCCTCGGCCCGCAGCCTGGCGTCGTGCCGCATCGCCATCCAGCGGGCCTCGCGCTGCAGCTTGACGTAGCTCGTCCAGCGGCGCTCCGGCAGCTCGCCGGAGTCGAGCGCGGCCCGCACCGCGCAGCCCGGCTCGGTCTCGTGCGCGCAGTCGCCGAACCGGCACTCCCCGGCCAGCGCCTCCACGTCGGCGAAGACCAGGTCCAGCGACTCGCTGACGTCGGTCAGCCCCACGCTGCGCAGCCCCGGGGTGTCGACCACCAGTCCGCCGCCGGGGAGCACCACCAGCTCGCGGTGCACGGTCGTGTGCCGGCCCTTGCCGTCGGCGCGCAGCGCGCGGGTGAACATCACCACGTCACCGGAGATTGCGTTGGTCAGCGTCGACTTGCCGGCACCGGAGGGCCCGAGCAGTGCCAGGGTCCGCCCGGGCAGCACGTGCTCGCGGACCGCTTCCATCCCCTCGCCGGTCGTCGAGCTGACCGTCAGTACGTCGACGCCGGGGGCGGCCGCCGCCACGTCCGCACGCAGCTGCTCGGCGTCGGGCACCAGGTCGGCCTTGGTGAGCACCACCATCGGGGTGGCGCCGCTCTCCCAGGCCAGCGCGAGGAACCGTTCGATCCGGCCGAGGTCGGGCTCGGGGTGCAGCCCCTCGACGACGACCGCGAGGTCGACGTTGGTGGCGAGCACCTGCCCGTGCGAGGTGCCGGGCGTCACTCCGGCCCGGACGAACGCCGTACGCCGGGGAAGCACCGCCTCGACGGTGACCCGGCCGTCCGGCCAGATGCGCGCGGCCACCCAGTCGCCCACGCACGGGGTGCTCACCGGGTCGGTGGCGCCGGCAGCCAGCACGGCGCCGGAGAAGGTCAGCCGCATCGGGCCGTCGGCCGCGAGGGCGTCGCAGGCGCCGCGGTCGACCCGGCTGACCCGGGCCGCGACGTGCTCGGCGGCGTAGGGGGCGAAGGTGTCGTGGAAGGAGTCGTCCCAGCCGAGAGTGCTGAGATCGAGCGGTGGGGTGTGCTCGGGTGCGGTCAACGCAGTGGGTCCTTCGTGAGAGCGGAAGGTGCGCGCCGGCCGAGAGCGGGTCTGGTCAGTCAGTGAGTCAGCGGGCACCGGGGAGAGACGGGCAGGCGAGAACGGCGACAGCCATGTGGTCCTCCTCGGGGGTGCGTCGCGGACAGGTGGCAGCGAGGCTAGCGGGGCTCCCGCGCGCCCGCCAACGGATTTTTCCCGGGCGGCCGGTTGGGCGGCAGCTCGACCTCACCGGTGTCGTAGCCGGGGTTGGCCTTGCCCTTGGCGGGGGCCGGCACCCGGTGCCCGCGGGCCTCCTGGATCTCCCGCCGCGGCCACACCGACTCGACCGCGGCGTTGAGCGCGGCACCGATCAGCACCGCGATCGCGAGCACGTACAGCCAGATCATCAGCACGATCGGCGCGGCCAGCGGACCGTAGATCGAGGTCCCGCCGACCGAGATCGAGATGATCCAGCGCACCACGAAGCTGCCGGCGAACCAGATCAGCAGCGTCAGCAGCGCACCCGGCAGGTCGCGCTTCCACGGCGTCCGGACCGGGACGCTGACGTGGTAGAGCGACGTCAGCGAGACGACCGACAGCAGCGACGCCACCGGCCAGTACAGGCGGTCCAGCGAGTCGACCTGCTCCGGCAGCACTCGGCCGAGCAGTTCGGGTCCGGCCAGAACCAGGGGGATGACGATGGCGCCGACGAGCGTCGAGGCGACATAGAGGCTGAACGAGAGGATCCGGCTGCGGATGATCCCGCGCCGGCCGCCGAGCCCGTACATGATCGAGATGGTGTCGATGAAGACGTTCAGGGCCCGCGAGCCGGACCACAGCGCGATCAGGAAGCCGATCGAGATCAGGTCGAAGCGGCCACCACGGAAGACGTCCTTGAGGGTGGGCGTGATGACTTCGTTGACGCTGTCGGCGGTGAGGACCTGCGAGGAGAGGTCGATGATGCGGTCCTGCACCTCCTGGACCGCGCCCGCTCCCAGGAACTTGCGCAGGTAGCCGATGCCGCCGACCAGGGCGAGCACCAACGGTGGCAACGACAGCAGCAGGAAGAAGCCGGCCTCGGCCGCCAGCCCGGTCACCCGGTACCGGAAGCAGATCGAGGTGGTCTCGCGGATCAGGGTCCACGTGATCGACCGGACGCGCGCCAGCCCGACCGGTCCGCGCTCGGAGCCGGCCTCCCCGACGCGCTCGGTCCCCGCGGCCACGCCCCTACGGTAAGCCCATGACCGGTCCCACCCATGTAGTGACGAACCAGCCGCCGCCGCTGGTCGGCCACGACGTCTTCCGGACCGACGCCGCGCTGGTCGAGGCGGTGCAGAGGTACGCCGGGGCCGAGCCCGTCGACGGCCTGTCCGCCCTCGGTCGCCGGGCCGGCTCGGAGCAGGCCCAGCGCTGGGGCGTCGAGGCGAACGCGAACCCACCCGCGCTGCGCACTCACGACCGGTACGGCCACCGGGTCGACGAGGTCGACTTCCACCCGTCCTGGCACGCCCTGATGGATGTCGCGGTGGGCGAGGGCCTGCACGGGGCTGCCTGGACCGCGGGTCCCGGCGGCCAGGTGCGCCGGGCGGCCGG
>JAVEDA010000231.1 GCA_030841195.1 Actinomycetota bacterium
AGACCCGCGACCCTCTGGTGCCCAACGAGTCGGTCGCCAACCGGGTCGTCGGTGATGTCACCGGCAAGACCTGCATCCTGCAGGACGACATGATCGACACCGGCGGCACCATCACCAAGGCCGCCGATGCGCTCTTCGACGCCGGCGCCGCCGACGTCATCATCGCCGCGACCCACGCGGTCTTCTCCGACCCGGCGATCGACCGGCTGAAGAACTCCCGGGTCAGCGAGGTCGTCGTCACCGACACGCTGCCGATCGGCGACGAGAAGCGCTTCGACAAGCTGACCGTGCTCTCGATCGCCCCGCTGCTGGCCCGCGGCATCCGCGAGGTGTTCGACGACGGGTCAGTGACCAGCCTCTTCGACGGGCACAGCTGAGCCGTTGGCTGTCGTCGCGCTCCTGCACCCGGGCGCCATGGGCGCTCGGGTCGGTGGCGAGCTGGTCGCAGCCGGCCACGAGGTGCGCTGGCTGCCGGCCGGCCGCAGCGACGCGACCGCTGCCCGCGCCGGCCTCGAGGGGCTCACGGCGAGCACCGACCCGGCGGCCCTGGTCGCCGGCGCCGACGTGGTCCTGAGCCTGCTCCCCCCGCAGGCGGCGGTCGAGGTCGCCGTGGTGGTGGCGGGCACCGGCTTCTCCGGCACGTACGTCGATGCCAACCCGGTCTCGCCCGGCACCCTCGCCACGGTGCAGCGCCTGGTCGAGGCAGGTGGCGCGACCCTCGTCGACGCGGGCGTGGTCGGGCCGCCGCCCCGCGACCAGAACCGCACCCACCTCTACCTGGCCGGCGAGCCGGACCGGGTCGCCCTGGTCGAGACCCTGGTGGCCGGCACCAGGGTTGCGGCAGTCGTCGTCGGCCCGCGGGTCGGCCAGGCCTCGGCGGCCAAGCAGGCCTACGCGCTGCACAACAAGGGCCGGATGGTGCTGTCGGCGCTGGCCGGCGCCCTGGCCGAGGCCAACGGCGTCGCCCACGTGCTGGCCGCCGAGGCCGACCGACCAGGGGCCGAGCTGCTCGCCGACCTCGGCGAGCTGCGCGAGGGTCTGGCGGAGGTCGGCTGGCGGTGGGGGCCGGAGCTCGACGAGCTGGCCCTCGCCGTGGAGGCGGCAGGGCTCGACCCGACGGCGGTCCGGGGGCTGGCCGCCGAGCTGCGCCGCAGCGCCGGCTGACCGGCGTACGACCCAGGTTTGGGTGATGACCTGAGCGCGGCTAGACTTCCGAGGTTGCCCGGCGAGGGAAGCCCTTCGGCCTCCGTGATCGACGCGGTGGTCTGGGACGTGCAAGACCCCGGCTCTCGCCCCGCACCCCTGACCACCGCACCTGTTCGTCGTCACGAGGAGTACCCCAGCCGTGTCCGAGGTCCGTATCACCGCCGAATCGCGCACCGAGTTCGGCAAGGGCGCCGCGCGCCGCATCCGCCGTGACAAGAAGGTGCCCGCCGTCCTCTACGGCCACGGCACCGACCCGCGGCACATCTCGCTGCCCGGCCACGAGCTCATGCTCGCGCTGAAGACCTCGAACGTCCTGCTCACCCTCGACATCGACGGCAAGGACGAGCTGGCGCTGCCGAAGGACATCCAGCGGGACCCGATCAGGGGCTTCCTCGAGCACGTCGACCTCGTGGTCGTGCGCCGCGGCGAGAAGGTGACCGTCGAGATCGGCGTGCACCTCGTCGGCGAGGCCGCGCCGGACACCTTCGTGACCACCGACCTCAACTCCCTGTCGGTCGAGGCCGAGGCCACCAACATCCCGACCGGCGTCGACGTCTCCATCGAGGGACTTCAGGTCGGCGCGCAGATCCACGCCAAGGACGTCACGCTGCCCGACGGCGTCACGCTGGTCACCGACCCGGAGGCGCTGGTCGTGAACGTCACCGCGGCGACCACTGCCGAGGAGATCGAGGCCGAGCTGGCCGAGGCCGAGGCCGAGGTCGGCATCGTGCACGAGGCCACCGACGAGGAGCAGGCCGCCCAGGCCGAGGCCGCTGCCGAGGGTGGCGACGAGTCTGCCGCCGCGGATGCCGGCGACGCCGAGGGCGACAAGGCCGACAGCTGAGCCTGTTCCGGCGGCGGCGGACACCGGACACCGAGGTGCCGGCGGGGGACGTCTGGCTGGTGGTCGGGCTCGGCAACCCCGGGCCCGGCTATGCCGGCAACCGGCACAACGTCGGGTTCATGGTCGTGGACCTGCTCGCCGGCCGGATGGGCGCCCGCTTCAAGGCGCACAAGGCGCGCGCGGACGTGGTCGAGGGCCGGCTCGGTGACGCCCGGGTGGTCCTCGCCAAGCCGCGCACCTACATGAACGAGTCCGGCGGCCCGGTCGCCGGGCTGCGCGACTTCTTCAAGGTCCCGCTGGAGCGGCTGGTCGTCGTCCACGACGAGCTGGACCTGCCCTACGGCGGCTTGCGGCTCAAGTTCGGCGGCGGCGACAACGGCCACAACGGGCTGAAGTCGCTGCGCCGCTCGCTGGGGTCGGGGGAGTTCAACCGGGTGCGCTTCGGCATCGGCCGGCCGCCCGGACGGATGGATGCTGCGGCCTTCGTGCTGCGTGACTTCGGCGCGGCCGAACGCAACGACCTCGAGGTCAACGTCGACCGGACGGCCGACGCGGTCGAGGCACTGGTCACCGACGGCCTCGAGCGAACCCAGAACACCTTCAACACCTGACCCAAGATCCCCAAAACTGGATGATCAACACCCCCCACCGTCCCCATTGATCATGCAACTTTGGGGATCTTGTGCGTAGCTGCAGGTCAGTGCGGGTGCGCGGGGCTGTTGATCATGCAGTTGTGGGAACCGCCCAAGATCCCCATTTCTGCATGATCAACGGGGAGGGGTAAGGGGTCTGCATGATCAAGGGGAAGGGGTAAGGGGAGGGCGTCGGGAGGAGGTCGGTCACGGGACGGGTGACGGTGACGACGCCGTCGGCGAGGACCGCTGTGGCGGCCCCGCGGCTGAGGCGCCGGGCCAGGCGGACGTTGTCGGCGTGGACGTGCAGCCGTACGTCGGTCAGCCCGCGGTCGGTGATCTCCCCCAGGGTGGCGACCAGCAGCGCCCGGCCGATGCCGAGGCCCTGCCACGGGTCGGCGACGACGACGCCGAGCTCGGCGGCGTCACCGTCCTGCCCCCAGGTCGCGTGCCCCAGCAGGTCGTCGCCGGCCGCGCAGACCCAGGCGCCATGGGTGTCGTCGCGCCGCAGCAGTGCCGCGACGAACCGCGACGTCGGCGTGCCGACACCCGCGAAGAACCGCAGGAACGCTGTCTGCGGCGACAGCCCGGCCACCAGTGAGTGCAGGGCCGGAGCGTCGGCCGGCACCGCCCGGCATACCTGAATCTTGTTCATGGACCCAGGGTGGCGTTAGGGTCTGGGTCTGTCAAGTAGATTCATCTCCAGACCTATCTCGCGAGGGAGGCACCGATGGCTCAGCCTGTGGCGCTGGAGTGGTCGACCGAGGGCTGCACCATCGAGGGCACGGCCGAGGTGATCGG
>JAVEDA010000001.1 GCA_030841195.1 Actinomycetota bacterium
CCTGGATCGCCTCTTCCTCGCGATCGGTGAAGAAGTGCCAGAAGGTGATCTCCCCCTTCGGCTTGCTCGCCTTCGGGGCCCCCTGGGACGAGCTGTCGTCGCTCGACCCGCACCCGCTCAGCGCGAGCGCCGCCAGGACCAGCGACACCGTGGCCAGGCGCAGGTACCTCGTCGATGTCATCGTGTCTCCTTCATCTCGACGGGAGCTAGTGGGCACCGCCGGCTCGGGAGCCGGTGGCATCGGAGGTGGTGAACAGGTCGGCCCGGGTGGCCGCCAGGCCGACTTCGAGCGCCCCGGCCAGGACCGGGGTCCCCGTGATGGCCGTCAGAGCGAGCCGGGGTCGCAGCGGCGTGAGGTGGCGCAGCCGGCGCTCGATCCGCGACCGCAGCTCCTCCCCGCCGGCCACTGCGGTGTCCCCCGCGAGTACCACCATCTGGGGGTCGATCACTGCGACCACGATGGCGATACCGGTGGCCAGCCGCTCGGCCAGCTCGTCCAGGAACCGGTCGCCGCCGTGCGCCACGTCGGCGGCTGCCCGACGTACCGAGGCCGCGGCAGTTCCGGCCCGGATGCCGTGCCGACGGGCCAGGGTCTGCACCGCCTGCTCTGACACCAGGCTCTGGAAGTTGACCGGGCGCCCGCCACTACGCTCCGCGGCGAACCCGGGTAGGGGCATGTAGCCCACCTCGCCGGCGCCGCCGGTCGCGCCGCGGTGCACCCGCCCGCCGAGGTCGATCGCCAGCCCCAGGCCGCCGGCGACCCAGAGCAGGGCAAAGCTGTCGGTGCCGACCGCCGCGCCCCGGGCCCGCTCGGCGACGGCCACGACGTTCACGTCGTTCTCGAGCTGCACCGGGACGCGCAGCTCGGCCTCCAGCGCCGCACGCAGGCCCGGACGGGCCCAAGCAGGCATGTGCTCGGCGTGCCGCAGGACGTCCCGGGCGTCGTCGTGCACGCCGGGAGAGGCGACCACCAGGTGGGCCACCCGGCGGAGCGGCACCTTGGCCGCCCGCGCAGCTGCCCGTACGACGGTGGCCACCTCCGCCACCGGGTCGGCCGACCGGCGCGCGTCCACGGTGCCGTCGGCGAGGCCCTGGACCTGTCCGGAGAGATCGGCGACCCCGGCCCGGGCGCTGCCGGGCGAGACGTCGACGCCCATGGCGTAGCCGGCGGTCGCCTCGATGGCGTAGACCTGCGCGCTGGGCCCGCGGGCCCCGGCTGCCGTGCCGGTGACCGTGACCAGCCCCAGGGCTTCCAGCCGCGCGAGCAGCTGGGAGGCGGTCGGCTTGGACAGCCCGGTCCGTTCGACCAGCTGTCCCCGGGTCATCGCGCCGTGGTGCAGCAGCAGCTCGAGCGCCGTCCGGTCGTTGATCTCCCGGAGCAGCCGCGGAGTGCCGGGGCGCTGCGCCACCCTCTCGGCTCCTTTGTTAGGAAGGTTTCCTGTTGGAAAGTAGGATCGCCGACCAGCGCTGTCAAGCCCCGCGCCGGGCCAGTACGCTCCGGGCGACTCCGCCGGAAGGATCTCCATGGCCGCTCTGACCGACCTCGCCATCGCCAACGCGGCAACGCTCAAGCCGCTCACCGACGTGGCCGCCGAGATGGGGATCGGCGAGCACCTGTTGGAGCCCTACGGCGCGAACGTGGCCAAGATCAAGCTGGCCGCGATCGACGAGCTGGCCGACGTCCCGAAGGCCCGATATGTCGTCGTCTCAGCCGTGACGCCGACGCCGCTCGGCGAGGGCAAGACGGCGACCACGGTCGGCCTGGGTCAGGCATTCCGGCACATCGGCCGCACCGCGACCGTCGCCATCCGGCAGCCGTCGATGGGACCCACCTTCGGCATCAAGGGCGGCGCGGCCGGCGGCGGCTACAGCCAGGTGGTGCCGATGCAGGCCCTCAACCTGCACCTGACCGGCGACTTCCACGCCGTCACCGCAGCCAACAACCTGCTGGCGGCGCTGGTCGACAACCATCTGCACCAGGGCAACGCCGCGGCCCTGGACCTGTCCCGCATCACCTGGCGCCGGGTGCTCGACGTCAACGACCGGGCGCTCCGGGACGTCGTCATCGGCCTGGGCGACCGGGTCGACGGCGTGACCCGGCAGACCGGTTTCGACATCACCGCCGCCTCGGAGGTGATGGCCATCCTCGCGCTGACCCGCTCGCTGCCCGAGCTGCGGGAGCGGCTGCGGCGCATCGTCGTCGGCTACACCCGCGACGGCGAGGCGGTCACGGCGCAGGACATCGGCGGCACCGGAGCGATGGCTGCGATCCTCCACGACGCCGTGAAGCCGAACCTGTTGCAGACCCTGGAGAACACGCCGGTGCTCGTGCACGCCGGCCCGTTCGGCAACATCGCGCACGGCAACTCCTCGATCCTCGCCGACCAGATCGGCATCCACGCCGGCGACTTCCTGGTGACCGAGGCCGGGTTCGGTGCGGACATGGGGGCCGAGCGGTTCTTCAACATCAAGTGCCGCACGTCCGGCCTGGTCCCCGACGCCGCCGTGGTGGTCTGCACGGTGCGCGCGCTGAAGGCACACTCCGGCCGGCACCGGGTCGTGGCCGGCAAGCCCTTGCCGGAAGCCATGCTGGCCGAGAACCCGGACGAGGTGCAGCTGGGGGGAACCAACCTGCGCAGGCAGATCGAGAACATCCGGATCCACGGCGTGCCACCGGTGATTGCGATCAACGCGTTCACCAGCGACCACCCGAGCGAGCACCGGGCCATCCTGGAGATCGCTGACGAGCTCGGGGTGCGGGCTGCGGTGGCCACCCACCACGCCGACGGCGGCCGAGGGGCCGCTGAGCTGGCCGAGGCGGTGGCCGAGGCGGCCGACGAGCCGAGCGACTTCCGCCTGCTCTACCCCGACTCCGCCACCCTCAGGGAGAAGATCGAGCGGATCGCGACCGCCATCTACGGCGCGGTCGGTTT
>JAVEDA010000004.1 GCA_030841195.1 Actinomycetota bacterium
GCCCGAGCCGGTGCGGCCGACGACCAGCACCAGCTCGCCCTCGGGCACGTGCAGGTCGACGCCGGACAGCACCGGTGCGTCGCTGCCGGTGTAGCGGACCCCGACCTTCTCGAACCGGATCACGTCCGCTCACCCACCCGTTCATGATCGTTCGCGACGTTCCGCGCCGACACGCCGCCTCCGGCGTCGCGTGTTGCGGCCGAACGTCGCGAACGATCTTGACGCTCGGGGGCCGGGGCGACCCAGGCCGGGAGCAGGGCGACGAGCACGGCCAGCGCGGGTACGACGGGGAAGGTGGGCGCCGTCAGCGGCGACGTCGAGGGAGCCAGCGCCGACGGGTCGAGCGCGGCCGCGATCAGCATGCCGGCCGCGGCCACGGCGCCGCTGCCGGCCACGACCCACTCCTGCAGGCCCCAGCGGTCCGGCCGGTACCGGCTGCGGACCGAGCGCCGGCCGCCGAGCGCGAGCCCTGCCGCCGCGACCAGTGCACCGGCGGCGAGCATCGGCAGGCCCAGCGCGGTCGGCGACCCGGCGTCCATGAGTCCGTAGAGGCCGGCACTGACGCCGAGCAGCCCGGCCAGGCTGAGGGCGCCGGACCGGTTGCGCGCGCCGTTGTCGAGCACGACCGCGCCGCGCCCGAAACCCCGGGCGTCCATCGACGCGGCCAGGTCGACCGAGCGCTCCAGCGCGCCCTCGAGCACGGGCATCGCGACGCCGCGCAGGCCGCGCATGCCGGTGTGCGGGCGGCCGCGCAGCCGCCGCGCTGCCCGCACCCGGCCGACACCCTCGATCAGCTGCGGGGTGAAGCTCAGGGCCACCACCACGGCGACCCCGACCTCGTAGAGCGCACCGGGCACCGACCGCAGCAGCCGGCGCGGGTTCGCCAGCGCGTTGGCGGCGCCCACGCAGGCGAGCATCGTGGCCAGCTGCAGCCCGGCGTACACCGCGGCGAGCACGCCCTCGAGGGTCACGTCCCCGCCCAGCCGCACGCCGGCCGCCCAGTGCGGCAGCGTCGCCTCGGGCAGGTGGAACAGCACGGTGCCCGGCACGGGGGCGCCGAGGACCGCGGCGAAGACGACCCTGATCGCCACCACGACCAGGCCCATCCGCAGGTAGAAGCCGTACGCCTTGGCCCACGGCGCGTCGGTGCGGCGGGCCGCCACGACGTAGCCCGCGACCGCGAGCACGAGACCGAGCAGCAGCGGGTTGGTGGTGCGGCTGGCCGCCGTCGCCAGCCCGGTCGCCCACAGCCACCACGCGCCGGGGTGCAGCGCGCTCAGCTGCCGGGTCACGGCGAGCCGCCGGTACGCCGGGCGCGGGCGACCGCGGCGCCGCCGAGCAGGGCGACCACGGCGACCCCGACCGCCAGTCCGGCCCACGGCGGGCCGCCCCCGTCGTCGGTGCTCGAGACCGGGGACGCGCGGGGGGACGGCTGTGCGGTCGTGGTGGGGGTAGTGGTCGGTGGGGGCGAGGTCGGTGTCGGCGTCGTCGATGACGATGAGGTGGCCGGGCTCGGCTTCAGCGCCGGCGGCGTGGTGGTGAGGTCCGGCAACGGCTCCACCTCGCCGGACCCGGTCGGGCCGGCGGTCGTGGTCTTCTTCGCCGTGGCCGCCGGCAGGGGCGGGTCGGAGGGCTCGACGTCGGCAGCAGCCGTTTGCGGGCAGAGGGTGCCGAACGCGATGTCGGGCGGGAGTCGCTTGCCGCCCTCCTGCCAGACCCAGGCCTCGGTGTCGCCGGGCTCCGGGTCGTAGGTCGCGGCGCCCTCGCCGGAGTACACCCAGCCATGGCTGCCCTTGGCCCGGTGCCAGTACGACCAGTAGGTGTCGCTCCCGTTGCGGGAGCACTCCGGCAGGCCGTCGATCTGGCAGACCTGGCCGGGCTGGCGGGGCACGAAGGCATAGCTGAAGCCGGCGTCGGTGAGGGCCTCGAGCCCGGAGCCCGGGTCGCCCTTCGCGCAGCCGGTGCGGAGGCTGCCGCCGGCCAGCCGGCCGTCGACGATCATCCCGACGCACGGGCGGGTCGCCGCGACCGCCGGGACCGGTGCGGTCGGCCCGAGCACCAGCGCCACCGCCACCGCCGACCCCGCGCCCCCGAGGAGCGCAGGGGCGAGCAGGGCGGCGACGCCGCGACCGACCGACCGCACCGGGGTACCTGTTAGCAGGCCAGCGACGGCAGGCCGCGGGAGCTGCCGTCGTTGCTGACCTCGGCGAGGCTGGTCCGGGCGAGCGCCGGGACCGCCTGGCTGGTGGCGCGGACCGGGTCACCGGTGTTGGCCCGGTCGTACCGGATCTGGCCGCGGTTGGCTGCCGTGCCGCCACAGAGCACCTGCAGGCTGCGCAGGAAGTGCCGCGCCTTGGCGGCGGCCTTGGTGCGGCCGAGCGCGGTCAGCGCCTGGGCGGCCAGCCCGGTGGTGTTCGCGTTGCGGGTGCCGTTGCCGGTGAACGAGCCGTTGGCGTGCTGGTGCCGCTTGAGCCAACGACCGGCTGCCGCTGCGGCGGCGTCCGCCTTGGGCGTGTTGAGCCTCGTGAGCGCCTGCACAGCGAACCCGGTGGCGTCGACGGACGCCGCGCACGCCGTCGTACCGAACTTCTCCGGGAAGGAGCCGTTCGCGCACTGCGCGCCGAGCAGGTACGAGACGGCGTTGCGGCTCGCGCCCCGACGGGTGGCCCGGTCGAGGGCGATCACGGCCAACGACTGGGTGATCGGGTTGCTGAAGTCGCCGAACTGGCTGCGGTCGCTGAAGCGGCCGTCGGTGCCGGCGGGGCAGTCGGTGCGGGTGTGGGTGCCGCACTCGAGCGCGAGGAGGTTCGTGACCAGGTCCTTGCGCGGGCCGGTGCCGAACGCGGCCGGGTCCACGCCCTGTGCGGCAGCAACGACGATCAGCTTGGCGAACGAGCCGGCGTAGAACTCGGTGGCGTCGCCGCCGCCGGTGTAGTCGAGCACGTGGTTGCTGAGCGCCGCGGTGGCCCGCCGGGCGGCGGCCTTGCCGACCTTGGCCGAGTCGAGCGCGAGCACGACGTCGGCGGTGAGGCCGTAGTCGGCGCCGAACTGGCCGACCATGACGTGCGTGTCGGCGTCGAGCTGGCGGCCGAGCCAGCCGGCACCGGCGTCGGCCCGGTTGCGAGTGGTGGCCGCGTCGGCGGCGCCGGGGGTGGCGAGCACGACGGCGGGGGCCGCGAGCAGGGCGACGGCTGCGAGCAGTCGTCGGCGCCGGCGGCCGGTGGGGGCAGTGGTGTGGTGGAGCACGGGTGACGTCCTTTCACGGGAGCGATCCGCGACGGGTCCCCGACGGGTCGTGGCCCGCACACGACGACGCCCCCGACGCGACCTGGCGGTCACGCGGGGGCGGAAGGTGCGGACGAGACGTTCGTCCGGGCTCCGCCCCGCATACCTCGACGGAATGAGTGGAGCCGCTCACGCCTCTCACAGGTGCTCCGACTCGCCGCGGTGCCCGGTCGCCTGGAGGGCGCCCGGGTGCGGCCTACGGTTGCGGGTCAGTGCCGGCTTCGGACCGGCTTCCCCTGCGTGGGCGCGTCTGCAGTTGTGGTGCATGCGGACTGAACCACGCGGGGTAGGTTCGCGTCAAAGCAGCAGCACGTAGCGGGGCGGACGGGAGCGGTCGATGACCTGGTCGTGGCGGATGGAGTCCACCGACGGCAGCACCGTCGACGCGGTCCCCTCCGAGCGGTTCCCCAGCCAGGCCGACGCCGAGTCGTGGGTCGGCGAGGCGTGGCAGGAGCTGCTGTCCCAGGGCGTCGACGCGGTCAGCCTGCTCGAGGACGACCGGGTCGTCTACGGCCCGATGAGCCTCCACCCCGCCGAGTAGCCGGGGGCGCCCCCGCCCTCCCGTTCGACCACGTATGGCAGGCGGGCCGGTACTTCGCCAGGTGGGTGCGCCTCGGGAGGTACCGATCCGCCTCGCAAAGCGGACCGCCCCGCAGCCGGGGCGTCCGCTGACCGGACGGGCGGGGCGCGCGGCGTACGGCGAACCTAGGCTTGACGTCATGGACTTCCGATACCTCGGCCGGAGCGGCCTCAAGATCTCCGAGATCACCTACGGCAACTGGCTCACCCACGGCTCGCAGGTCGAGAACGACGTGGCGACCCAGTGCGTGCGCGCGGCGCTGGACGCGGGCATCTCGACCTTCGACACCGCCGACGTCTACGCGAACACGAAGGCCGAGACGGTGCTCGGCGAGGCGCTGAAGGGCGAGCGGCGCGAGTCGCTGGAGATCTTCACCAAGGTCTACTGGCCGACCGGGCCGCTTGGGCACAACGACACCGGCCTGTCTCGCAAGCACATCATGGAGTCGATCGACGGCTCGTTGCGTCGGCTGCAGACCGGCTACGTCGACCTCTACCAGGCGCACCGGTTCGACACCGAGACGCCGCTCGAGGAGACGATGCAGGCCTTCGCCGACGTCGTCCGGCAGGGCAAGGCCCTCTACATCGGCGTCAGCGAGTGGACCGCCGAGCAGATCCGGGCCGGGCACGCGCTGGCCGAGGAGCTCGGCGTGCACCTCATCTCCTCGCAGCCGCAGTACTCGATGCTGTGGCGGGTCATCGAAGCCGAGGTCGTGCCGACCTGCCGCGAGCTCGGGATCAGCCAGATCGTCTGGTCGCCGATCGCGCAGGGGGTGCTGACCGGCAAGTACAAGCCCGGGCAGCCGCCGCCCGCGGGGTCGCGCGCCACCGACGAGAAGGGCGGCGCCGACATGATCTCCCGGTTCATGAAGGACGACATCCTGACCCGCGTGCAGGACCTCGAGCCGGTGGCCAAGGAGCTGGACCTCACCCTGGCCCAGCTCGCGAT
>JAVEDA010000040.1 GCA_030841195.1 Actinomycetota bacterium
GCCGGTCTCCTCTCGGACTGGTGCCGTCCGGGTCGGTCGGCGTCGCCAGCCTGGCTCGGCGGCCGCCACGGGCGCATCGGGCCGGGGGATGGTCTCGCCGGCCGCGACCTACCTGCACAGGGGGACAGCGGATCATGCCGGCGGCGGATACCGGGCAGCCGCCGAAGGTCGTACCGTCGCCGGGTGATCACGGCGGGCGCCCGGGTCCGGGCCTGGGTGGGCCGCGCGGCAGTGCTCGATGCCGCCCTGGCCGTCGCCCTCACGGCGATGTGCCAGATCCAGCTGCCGGCCGACGAGAGCCTCTGGGTACGGCTGTCGCTGCTGGCCGTCCTCGTGGTCGCTGTCCGTCGCCGGTGGCCGCTCGGCGCCACCCTGGTGCTCGCCGCAGCGGTGGCATTGCAAGGTCTCTCGGCGGACCCGCCCGCGACGTTCGGGCTGTTCCTCGCGGTGATGCTGCTCATGTTCACAGTCGCGGCGGACTGCGAGATCGGCCGCGCCCTGTTGGGCGGCCTGGCGCTCTCCGCGGGTGTCGTGGCGCACGACGTGAACAGCGCCGAGTACGGCACGGCCGCCGGGATGGCCAGCGACCTCGCCATCCCGGTGATCCTGTGGTTCGTCGGGCGCGGTGTCCGGATCCAGCGGCGCCGGGCCGACCGGGCTGGTGAGCTGCTCGCCCGCCTGGAGTCCGACCGGGACGAGCTCGCCCGGCTCGCGGTCGCCGCGGAGCGCAGGCACCTCGCGCGTGAGCTGCACGACGTGGTGACCCACAGTGTCACCGTCGTTGTCATCCAGGCCCAGGGCGCGCAGCGGGCGCTGACCGGCGAGCAGGGCGAGCAGGCGCTTGTCAGCAAGGCGCTGGCGGACATCGAGGCGGCCGGCCGGACGGCGCTGGCCGAGATGCGGCGGCTGCTCGGCGTGCTGCGCGAGGAGGAGGCCGAGGGGGCGCAGGCGCGGCCGCCGGGGCTGGCCGACCTGCCCGACCTGCTCGCCCGGGTACGCCGGGCCGGGCTGGCCGTCGAGCTGGCCGGCACGGGGACCCCGGCCGCGCTGGATCCGGCGGTGGAGCTGACCGCCTACCGGGTCGTGCAGGAGGCGCTGACCAACGCGTTGCGGCACGCCGGTCGCTCGACCGTCCGGGTCACGCTGGCCTGGGCCGACGGCGCGCTGGCCCTGGACATCGTCGACACCGGGGCGGGCGCCGGAGCGGGTGCCGACGACCAGCCGAGCGAGTCGAACCAGTCGAGCGGCGGACGTGGCCTGCTCGGGCTGGCCGAGCGAGTACGGGCCCACGGCGGCGAGCTCCGGACCGGCACCACGGCCGAGGGCGGCCACCACGTCGCCGCGCGGCTGCCCGGTGCGTCGGGGCTGCCGGGGCTGCCCGGGGTGCCGGCGTGATCCGGGTGCTGGTCGCCGACGACCAGGAGCTGGTGCGCACCGGCTTCCGGCTGATCCTGGCCGGCGAGCCCGGCATCACGGTCGTGGGTGACGCGGCTGACGGACGGGCAGCGGTCGAGCTGACCCGCCGGCTCCGGCCGGACGTCGTGCTGATGGACATCCGGATGCCGGTGCTCGACGGGCTGGCCGCGACCCAGGCGCTGGCCGCCGACCCGGACTGCGCGACCCGGGTGCTCGTGCTCACCACCTTCGACGACGACGCATACGTGTTCGCGGCGCTGGAGGCGGGCGCCAGCGGCTACCTGCTCAAGGACGCGCCGGCCGAGCAGCTCGTGGCGGCGATCCATGTCGTCGCGAGCGGCGAGGCGATCCTGGCGCCGGCGGTCACGACCCGCCTGGTCCGCGAGGTCGCGACCAGGCGCCGCGACCCGGACTGCGTGCGCGCGGTGCAGCGCCTCAGTGCCCGCGAGACCGAGGTGCTCGGCCATGTCGCCGACGGCCGGTCCAACGCCGAGATCGCCGCAGCCCTGGTCCTCAGCGAGGCCACCGTCAAGACGCACGTGGCCCGCATCCTCGCGAAGCTCGGCGCCCGCGACCGGGTGCAGGCCGTCGTCACGGCCTACCGCTCCGGACTGGCACGCTGACCGGCGTACGCCGCTAGTCGGCCGCCTCGGCGCCGAGCGAGAACGCGGCGTCCAGGTCGTGCTTGGAGTAGGTGCGGAACGCGATGTGCGTCTCGGTGGCCGTCACCCCGTCGACCTTGCTGAGCTGGTCGGCGATCACGTCGGCCAGCGCCTCGTGCTCCCGCACCCGCACCATCGCGATCAGGTCGGCGCCGCCGGTGACCGAGTAGACCTCGCTGACGCCCTCGAGGTCGGCGATCGCCTCGGCGACCTCGGGGATGCGGTCGGACTCCACGTGCACGAGCACGATCGCGGTGATCACCGAGGGCCTCCGAAGACGGTACGACGAGTAGCGGCGAGCCTAGCGGCCCTGCGCGTAGAGCCGCCGCCATTGGGGTAGGGCGCATGCGGCTCGATCAGTTCGCCGTGTCCCGTGTAGGAGGCCCGCCCATGTCCGTGCCGCGCCGATCCCGACCCCGCCAGGTCCTCGCCGCTCTTGCCGGGGCCGCGGTCACGGTGGCGCTGGTCGTGGCACCCGGCGGCTCGCCCGGTGCGATGGCGGCCGCGGGGGCCGCACCCGGGGCCCCCGGCACACCGTCGGACTGGGTGCCCGGCGACAAGGACGGCTTCGGCACGTCCCACGGCACCGACAGCAAGGTCTGGTACACGCTGTCACGCGGCACGCTGAACGAGGTCTTCTACCCGCAGATCGACACGCCGAGCCTGCGCGAGAGCCAGTTCGTCGTCACGGACAACTCGACCTTCACCGACCGCGAGGACCGCGACTCCACCCACCAGGTGCAGCTGCTGTCGTCGAACAGCCTGACCTACCGGCTGGTCAACACGGCCAAGAGCGGCGCATGGCGGATCACCAAGACGTTCGTGACCGATCCGGCGCGCTCGTCGGTGCTCGAGGACGTGAAGTTCGAGTCGCTCACGGGCAAGGAGTACCAGCTCTACCTGCTGCACGACGTCGCGCTGTCGATGACCGGCAACGACGACACCGGCCGCACCGGCGTCGGCGGCTCGCTGCTGTCGCACGACGGCACAAACGCCAGCGCCGTCGTCACCAGCCCGGCGCTCGGCAAGACCTCCAGCGGCTACCTCGGCACCTCCGACGGCTGGACCGATCTCGCCACCGACCACGCGATGGACTGGTCCTACGACGCGACCGCACCCGGCAACGTCGTACAGACCGGCCGGGTCAAGGTGAACGGGCTCCAGAACCACCAGAGCTTCACTGTCTCGATCGGCTTCGGCTCCACCGAGAACGCCGCGTTGTCGACCGCGCAGGCGTCGCTCAGCCGCGGCTTCGCGGCGGCCAGGACGGCGTACGACACTGGCTGGGCCGGCTACCTCGGCTCCCTCAAGCCGGTGCCGGCCTCGGCGTCGGGCTGGTCGACCGAGTGGAAGGTCTCCGCGATGGTGCTCTCGGCCAGC
>JAVEDA010000050.1 GCA_030841195.1 Actinomycetota bacterium
AGACCTCACCCGGTGCTGCCAACGACATGGCCTGGCTGCGGCAGCTGCTGGACTGGCAGAAGGAGACCGAGGACCCGGGCGAGTTCCTGGAGAGCCTGCGGTTCGACCTCAAGTCGGTGGAGGTCTACGTCTTCACGCCGAAGGGCGACGTCGTGGCGCTGCCGGCCGGCGCGACCCCCGTCGACTTCGCCTACGCCGTGCACACCGAGGTCGGCCACCGGTGCATCGGTGCCCGCGTCAACGGCCGCCTGGTTCCGCTCGAGAGCACCCTCGAGAACGGCGACAACGTGGAGGTCTTCACCTCCAAGGCCCAGGGCGCCGGCCCGAGCCGCGACTGGCTGACCTTCGTCCAGAGCCCCCGGGCCCGGAACAAGATCCGCGCCTGGTTCTCCAAGGAGCGCCGCGAGGAGGCGATCGAGCAGGGCAAGGAGGCCATCACCAAGGCGATGCGCAAGCAGAACCTGCCGATCCAGCGCCTGCTCACCACCGAGACCCTCACCACGCTCGCCCACGAGCTGCGCTACCCCGACATCACGGCCCTCTACGCCGCGATCGGCGACAGCCACGTGTCGGCGCAGTCCGTGGTCAACCGCCTGGTCGAGTCCCTGGGTGGCGAGGAAGGTGCGACCGAGGACCTCGCCGAGGTCATCACGCCCGGGTCGCGGGACCGCCGGCGCAGCGCCACCGACCCTGGCGTCGTGGTCAAGGGCGCCACCGACATCTGGGTGAAACTGGCCCGGTGCTGCACGCCGGTCCCCGGCGACGGCATCGTGGGCTTCGTGACCCGGGGGAGCGGCGTCTCGGTGCACCGGTCCGACTGCGTCAACGCGGTGGCGCTCAAGGCACAGCCCGACCGGATGGTCGAGGTGGAGTGGGCGCCGTCGGCGTCCTCGGTCTTCCTGGTGGCGATCCAGGTCGAGGCGCTGGACCGGTCCCGGCTGCTGTCCGACGTCACCCGGGTGCTGTCCGACCAGCACGTCAACATCCTGTCCGCCTCGGTCACGACCACCCGCGACCGGGTGGCCATGTCGCGGTTCACCTTCGAGATGGGCGACCCCAAGCACCTCGGCCACGTCCTGCGGGCCGTCCGTGGAGTCGACGGCGTGTTCGATGTCTACCGGGTAACCAGCGGCAAGGCGTGACCGCTGGTTCGTTCCGCGTCGCCCCGCTGCGCCAGGAGCAGGCCGAGGACATCTGCACCTGGCAGTACCCCCCGCCGTACGACTGCTACGACATGACCGACGTCGACCCGGACGATCTTCTCAGCACCGAGCGCGGCTTCCACGCCGTCCTGGACGGCGATCGATTGATCGGGTTCCGCTCGTTCGGGGCCGACGGACAGGTACCGGGATGGGACTACGACGACTCGGCGCTCGACACCGGGGGCGGCCTGCGCCCCGACCTGGTGGGCCAGGGCCTCGGGCGGGCGGCCATCACCGCGGGGCTGGCCTACGGGCGCTCTGCGTTCAGCCCCCCTGGCTTCCGGGTCACCGTGGCGGAGTTCAACCTGCGGGCGGTGCACACCGTGGAGTCGCTCGGCTTCGAGCGGGTCGGCCGCTTCGCGGCTACTACCGGCGGCCGCCCCTTCGGCGTCTTCGTGCGTCCCGAGCGCGCCCAGCACTCCGTGATGTGGCGGGACTGACAACCCCGGCGCTTGTCCTGACAATATGTGGCTACCCGCCCGTCGACGCCAGAGAGTGAGCCCCTCGTGAGGACCATCGAGCACTGGATCGGCGGCAAGGCCACTCCCGGGTCGTCCACCCGCACGGCGCCGGTCTTCAACCCCGCGACCGGCGAGCAGCAGGCGGACGTCGTGCTGGCCTCCCAGCGCGATGTCGCTGATGCCGTGTCCGCCGCGGACGCCGCCTTCGAGGAGTGGTCGCAGACCTCGCTGAGCAAGCGAACCAAGGTCCTGTTCGCCTTCCGTGAGCTGGTCAACCGCCAGGCCGACGAGCTCGCCGGGCTGATCGTCGACGAGCACGGCAAGGTGTTCTCCGACGCGCTGGGCGAGGTCCAGCGGGGCCTCGAGGTGGTCGAGTTCGCCTGCGGCATCCCCACCCTGCTCAAGGGCGACTACTCCGACCAGGTCTCGGCGGGGGTGGACACGTTCTCCTTCCGCGAGGCGCTGGGCGTGGTGGCCGGCATCACCCCGTTCAACTTCCCGGCGATGGTCCCGATGTGGATGTACCCGGTCGCCATCGCCTGCGGCAACACCTTCGTCCTCAAGCCCAGCGAGCGGGACCCCTCGGCGTCGCTCTAAGTCGCGGACCAGTGGCAGCAGGCCGGGCTGCCGGACGGGGTCTTCAACGTCGTGCACGGTGACAAGGAGTCGGTCGACGCGCTGCTGGACGACCCCCGCGTCGCCGCGGTCTCGTTCGTGGGCTCGACGCCGATCGCGCAGTACATCCACCAGCGGGGCAGCGCCAACGGCAAGCGGGTGCAGGCGCTGGGCGGCGCCAAGAACCACGCGATCGTGCTGCCCGACGCGGACGTCGACTTCGCGGCCGAGCACCTCGCCGCCGCGGCGTTCGGCTCGGCCGGCGAGCGGTGCATGGCCATCTCGGCGGCCGTGGCCGTCGGGTCGGCCGCCGACGCGGTGGTCGAGGCCGTCAGCGACAAGGCCCGTGCAGTCACCGTGGGGTCGGGCCGGGACGCGGCCAGCGAGATGGGACCGGTCGTCACCAGGGCCGCCCAGGAGCGCATCGAGGGACTGATCGCCACCGGCGAGGCCCAGGGCGCCCGGCTTGCCGTCGACGGTCGCGGCCACTCGGTGCCGGGGTTCGAGAACGGGTTCTTCGTCGGACCGACCGTCATCGACGCGGTGACCACCGAGATGGACGTCTACCGCGAGGAGATCTTCGGGCCGGTGCTGTCGGTCGTCCGGACGGACTCGGTCGAGGCGGCAATCGCGCTGATCAACGCGAACCCCTATGGCAACGGGACCGCGATCTTCACCTCGAGCGGCGAGTCGGCCCGCCGGTTCCAGCGCGGTGTGAAGGTCGGCATGATCGGCATCAACGTCCCGGTCCCGGTGCCCATGGCCTACTACTCCTTCGGCGGGTGGAAGAACTCGCTGTTCGGCGACAAGCACGTGCACGGTCCGGAAGGCGTGGCCTTCTACACCCGGGCCAAGGTCGTGACCACCCGGTGGCCGGAGCGCGCGGCCGAGTCCGACGCCAGCTTCCACTTCCCGACCTCGAGGTGACCGAGCCGGCGCCGGGCAACCGTCGGCTGCGGCTGGGCAGCTGTCCGGACTCGTGGGGCGTCTGGTACGACGACGACCCGCGGCAGACGCCGTGGCACCGCTTCCTCGACGAGCTGGCCGAGGTCGGCTACGAATGGCTGGAGCTGGGGCCGTACGGCTACCTGCCCACCGACGCCGCCCAGCTGCAGGACGAGCTCGGGCGACGCGGGCTGAAGGTCGCCGCCGGCTCGATGCACGGCCTGAGCGGTCTGCACCGCCCGGCCGAGCTGCCGGCCATCCTGGCCAAGACCCGCAAGGTCGCGGCCCTCACCGCCGCCCTCGGGGCCGAGAACCTGGTCTTCGTGCCGGTGCCCGGCTACCGGGACGACACGACCGGGGCCCACCTGGCGCCCGCCGAGCTCAGCCCCGACGAGTGGCAGACCATGACTCGGTCGGTCGACGAGCTCGGCCGGGCCATCTGGGAGGAGCACGGCGTCCACCTGCAGTTCCATCCGCACGCCGACAGCCATGTCGAGACCCAGGCGCAGACCGAGCGCTTCCTGGACGACACCGACCCGCGGTACGTCAACCTGTGCCTCGACACCGGGCACGTCGCGTACCGCCGCGGAGACAGCGTCGCTCTGATCCGCGGCTACCCGGAGCGGGTGCGCTACGTGCACATCAAGCAGATGGACCCGGAGGTCGTCGCCAAGGCGGAAGCCGAGGACCTTGCTTTCGGCCAGGCGGTCGCGCTCGGCGCCAGCTGTGAGCCGCCGCGCGGGATGCCGGACGTCCCCAGCGTGATCGAGGCGCTGGCTGAGCTGTCCGCCGAGATCTTCGTGGTGGTGGAGCAGGACATGTACCCCGTCGACTTCGACGTCCCGCTCCCCATCGCGACCCGCACCCGCGAGTACCTGCGCACGGCGGGGATCACTGGCTGATGACCGTCCGCGTCGGTGTCGTCGGCACCGGGATGATCGGCCGCGACCACGTGCTACGGCTGAGCAACGTCCTGGCCGGGGCCGAGGTGGTGGCCGTCACCGACGTCGACCCGGTCAATGCCGCCGCCGCGGTGGCCGACCTGCCGAGAGCGGTCGTCCACCCGGACGGGCAGGCTCTCGTCGAGGCACCGGACGTGGACGCGGTCATCGTGGCGTCCTGGGGCCCCACCCACGAGGAGTACGTGCTGGCCTGCCTGGCTGCGGGCAAGCCGGTCTTCTGCGAGAAGCCGCTGGCCACCAGCCAGGAGGCCTGCCGGCGGATCCTCGACGCCGAGGTCGCGGTGGGGCACCGGCTGGTCCAGGTCGGCTTCATGCGGCGGTACGACCCGGCGTACCGGGCGATGAAGGACGTCGTCACCAGCGGAGCGATCGGTGCGCCACTGCTGGTGCACTCGCGGCACCGGAACCCGTCGGTGCCCAGCCACTACGTGCGCGAGATGGCCATCACCGACAGCGCGGTGCACGACTTCGACATCGTGCGCTGGCTGCTCGACGAGGACTTCGTCAGTGCCTCGGTCCTCGCGCCTCGGCGCAGCCGGCACGGCACCGATCTCCAGGACCCGCTGCTCATCATCCTGCGCACCGACAGCGGCGTGCTGGTGGACGTGGAGACGTCGGCCAACAGCAGGTACGGCTACGACGTCGGCGGGGAGGTCGTGGGGGAGGACGGCACCGTCGCCCTGGCCGACACCAACCCGGTGGTCGTCCGCCGCGAGGGCGGGTTCGCGGGCGCGGTGCCGGCGGGCTGGCGCGAGCGGTTCGTGCGCGCGTACGACGTCGAGCTGCAGGCCTGGGTGGACGCGCTGGCCGCTGGGCTCGGTGCGACCGGGCCGAGCTCCTGGGACGGCTACGCGGCGGCCGTCGCGTCCGACGCAGCCGTGCAGGCCCTGCGCACCGGCGAGACGGTGGAGTTCCGGCTCGGCCCGGCACCTGCGCTCTACACCGACGAGTCGGGCCGATGACCGCAGCCGGGAAGCTCGAGGTCCTGACCGTCGGGCGGGTCGGAGTCGACCTGTACCCGGAGCAGCCGGGCCCGCTCGCCGACGTCCGCACCTTCGCGAAATCCCTCGGCGGCACGGCGACCAACGTGGCCGTGGGGGCCGCCCGGCTGGGTCGCCGGAGTGCGGTCCTCACCAAGGTCGGCGACGACGGGTTCGGCGCCTTCGTCCGGACCGCCCTGGCCGGCTTCGGCGTCGACCCGGCGTACGTCGGCACGTCCGCCGACCTGCACACGCCGGTCGTGTTCTGCGAGCTGAACCCGCCCGAGGACCCGCCGCTGCTGTTCTATCGCGACCCGATCGCGCCTGACCTGACCCTGACGTCGGCCGACGTGCCGTGGGACGTCGTGGTCGACGTGCCGCTGCTGTGGGTGACGGGCACCGGCGTCTCGGTCGAGCCGGCCCGCGGCACCCAGCTGGAGATGCTCTCCCGGCGGGGACGCCCGGCCTCCGGCCGGCACACGGTCCTGGACCACGACTGGCGGCCGATGTTCTGGCCGTCGCCGGAGCACGCGCGGGCAGAGTACGAGGCCATGCTCGAGCACGTCGACGTGGTCGTCGGGAACCGCGCCGAGGCCGAGGTGGCCGTCGGCACGGCTGACCCGGTCGAGGCCGCACGGCGGCTGCTGGACCGGGGGGTCGAGCTGGCGATGATCAAGAAAGGCGGCGAGGGTGTCCTGGTGGCGACCGAGGCAGGCATGACGACGGTGGCACCGCACCGGGTCGAGGTTGTCTGCGGGCTGGGCGCCGGCGACGCCTTCGGTGCGGCGCTGGCCCACGGACTGCTGGCGGGATGGGACCCGGTCGACATCGCCGAGCACGCCAACGCCGCCGGGGCGATCGTGGCGTCCCGGCTCGCCTGTGCCGACGCGATGCCCACCCTGGCCGAGCTGGACCGGCTGGTCGCACGGTCGGCTGAGGAGACGGCGCGATGAGCGCCATCACCGACGAGCAGTGGCGCGAGCTGCTGCACACCCGGGCCGCCCAGCCGGACGCGGTGGCCACGGCCTATGCCGCACGTCGCCGTCCCGGCAGCCTCCTGTCGGCAGCCGGCACGATCTTCCTGGTCGCGGCCGACCACGGGGCCCGCGGGATGCTGGGCACGGGCGGCGACCTGATGGCGATGGCCGACCGGCGGTCGCTGCTGGAGCGACTCGTGACGGCGCTCGCCGACCCGGCCGTCGACGGGTTGCTCGGCTCACCGGACGTGGTCGAGGAGCTGCTGCTGCTCGGCGCGCTCGAGGGCAAGGTCGTGATCGGCTCGATGAACCGCGGCGGCCTGGACGGAGCCTCGTGGACGATGGACGACCGGTTCACCGGCTACGACGCAGCCGCGGTCGAGCGCTACCGGCTCGAGGGCGGCAAGATGCTGCTGCGGATCGACGACGAGGACCCGGGCACGGCGCCGACCATCGAGGCGTGCGCCCGGGCGGTCGGCGAGCTGGCCGACCGCGGGCTGATGGCGATGGTCGAGCCGTTGCCGTACGAGCGCGCGGCCGACGGCACGCTGGGGCTGCGCCGGGACACCGCGTCGCTGGCCCGGGCCGTCACGGTGGCCGCGGCGCTGGGCACGACCAGCGCCCACACCTGGCTCAAGCTGCCCTCCTGCGACGACCCGGAGACCGTCTTCTCGGCGACCACGCTGCCCTGCGTCGTGCTCGGCGGCGTCCCCGGTCCGGACCAGGCCGTGGACCTGGAGTCCTGGGGGCGGGCGCTGCGCCAGCCCACGGTCCGCGGCTTGGTCGTCGGGCGGGCCCTGCTCTACCCGCCGGACGGCGACGTGGCCGCGGCCGTCGCTGCTGCGGGTCGGGTGCTCAGCGAAGCGAGCGGTCCGGCGTGAGCCTGGTCCGGCGCCGCGGCAGCCTCCTGGGCGAGGACCCGGGGGACTTGGTTCTGCTGACCCCGGCCGATGCGGGCTGGTCGTGGGTCGGGCTGCAGGTGGTCGCGCTGTCGCCGGGCGTACCGCGCACGGTGCTCACCGGGGAGTCCGAGATGTTCGTGCTGCCGCTGGCCGGCAGTCTGGTGGCGCAGGTCGCGCCGGCGCACGTACCGGACGCCGTCGAGGCTGCCTACGAGCTCGCCGGTCGCAGCTCGGTCTTCACCCGGATCACCGACTTCGGGTACGCCGGTCGCGACAGCCTCGTGACCCTCACCAGCGACGCCGGGGCCGAGGTGGCGCTGCCATCAGCCGTGTGCACGAGCCGCCGCCCCCCGGCGTACGGGCCGGCCGAGGACGTGCCGGTGGAGGTGCGCGGTGCCGGACCGGCCACGCGTCAGGTCACGTCGTTCGGCGTGCCCGGTGCCTTCGACCACGCCGAGAAGCTGATGGCGTGCGAGCTGCTGACCCCGCCGGGCAACTGGTCGAGCTACCCGCCGCACAAGCACGACGCCACCGATCCGTGCGAGGTCGTGAACGAGGAGATCTACTACTACCGGATCGCTGGACCGGACCAGGTCACACCCTCGGAGCAGGGCTTCGGGCTGCACCGCACCTACACCGGTGCCGAGCACGACAAGGCCGGGCTGGCGCCGATCGACCTCGACGTCGAAGTGCGCGACGGTGACGTGGTGCTGGTGCCGCACGGCTACCACGGACCATGCGTGGCGGCGCCGGGGTACCCGATGTACTACCTCAACGTGCTGGCCGGGGCGGGG
>JAVEDA010000052.1 GCA_030841195.1 Actinomycetota bacterium
CAGGTTCAGCGGGGCATCAGGGAAGGCCGACCGGGTCTCCCCGACCAGCCGGGTGACCCGCGACGGCGTCGCCATCCCGGTGGTGTCGCCGTACGACAGGGTGTCGGCGCCGTCGGCCAGCGCCCGGCCCGCGACGGCGAGCACCCGCTCCACCGGCACGACGCCCTCGTAGGGGCAGCCCCACGCGGTCGAGACGATCACCTGGCAGGTGGCGCCCTGGCCGTGCACCAGGTCGAGGATGGCCGCGATGTCGTCCAGCGACTCCTCGGTCGACCTGTTCACGTTCTTGCGGTTGTGGGTGTCGGACGCCGACACGACGACCTCGATCTCGTCGAACCCGGCCGCCAGCGCCCGCTCGGCGCCGCGCAGGTTCGGCACCAGCGCCGAGTAGCGCACGTCCCGGTTGCGTTGCACCGCGGCCCAGACCTCCGCGGCGTCCGCCATCGACGGGATCGCCTTGGGGTGCACGAACGACACGGCCTCGATCCGTCCGACGCCGGTCCGCGACAGCGCGTCGACCAGGGCCACCTTGGTGGCGGTCGGGACCGGCGCCTCGTTCTGCAGCCCGTCCCGCGGCCCGACCTCGCGCAGCGACAGCCGCTCCGGCAGGTCACTCATGCGGTCCTCTACTTCCCCGGCCAGGCCGGTCGGCGCTTCTCGTTGAACGCCGCCACGCCCTCGGCCCGGTCGCCCGAGAACGCGGTCGCCCGCCAGGCGCCGTCCTCGACGTCCAGCCCGGTCGCCAGGTCGACGTCCGCTCCTTGGCGCAACGCCCGCTTGGCGTTGCGTACTCCCACCGGGGAGTTCGCGGCGATGATCGCCGCCAGCTCCAACGCGACCTCTCGGTCGGTCCCCGCGGCCACCCGCCGGTCGACCAGCCCCAGCCGGTCGGCCTCGGCCACGTCGAGCTTGCGGCCGGTGAAGACGAGGTCCGCGGCCCGCGCGGCGCCCACCCGGCGTACGAGGAGCTGGGTCCCGCCGCCGCCGGGGATGACACCCACGGTCACCTCCGGCAGCCCGAGCACCGCTGTCTCGTCACACACCATCAGGTCGCAGGACAGGGCGAGCTCGAGCCCGCCGCCGAGGGCGAACCCGTGCACGGCCGCGATGGCCGGGACGGGCAGGTCGAGGATGCCGCCGAAGGCCGCCCGGAAGTGCGGCCGCTGCGCCAGCAGGTCGGCGTCGCTGAACCCGTTGCGCTCCTTGAGGTCGGCCCCCACGCAGAACGCCTTGGCCGACGCGGAGCTCACGACCACCACTCGCACGGTGTCGTCCCCGGCCAGCGCCGAGGTGGCCGCCGCGATCTCCCGGGCCATGGCTGTCGACAGCGCGTTGTGCGCCTCGGCCCGGTCCAGGACCAGCTCGGCGACGTGCCCACCATCGCCATGCCGTACGACGGTGACGTGCTCCATCCGGTCCGGGTGCTCGCTCACGGTGGCCGACCCTAACCCCGTGCTCAGGTCGTGCGGCGCACGACCTCCGGCCGGACCAGGCCGATGCCGCGCACTGCGCGGGTCTTCTCGGGCTCGGCGACCACGTCGGCCAACCCGGCCAGCGCCGTTGCCGTGGTGGCGTCGACCAGGACCGTGCCCGGCGCCGCGAGCGCCGTGAGCCGGCTGGCCAGGTTCACGGTGGGGCCGAAGACATCGCCCATCCGGTAGAGGACCGGCCCGGTCGCGATGCCGACCCGCACGTCCGGGAGCTCGGGGTCGGCGGCCATCGCCTCGGCCAGCTCGAGCCCGATCCGCGCGGCGGTCGCCGGGTCGTCGGCCACGAACATCACCTCGTCGCCGACCGTCTTGACCAGCCGCCCGTACGCACCGGCGATCACGTCCGCCGACCGGCGGCCGAACCGGTCGACCAGCAGGCCCAGCTCGCGCTCCTCCAGTCGCTGGGAGAGACGGGTGTAGGACACCAGGTCGGCGAACCCGACCGAGAGCAGCCGGCCGTCGGGATCGCTGTCCGGGGCCGACAGCACCCGACCCGCGACGGCCGCGAGCTGGCGCCGCCAGGCGTAGACGAGCAGTGCCTCGAGCTCCTCGATGTGGTCGGCCGAGAGGTCGACGGCCTCGCGGACCGCCTCGTCGGCGCTGAGCCCGCGGCTCCGGGCGAGGTGCTCGGCGAGCGCGTCGACCTGCCACTCCACCAGCCGCGCGGCGTTGTGGCCGAGGGCCCGGGTCACCGAGACGGCGAGCTCCTGGTCGAAGACGCCGTCCCGCACCAGGGCGAGCAACCGGTCGATGGCGAGCAGGTCGCCGTCGGTGAAGGCCTCGGCGTCCGGCCCGACGTTGGCGAAGCCCATGGCTCGCCACAGCCGGCGGACGTAGTCGACGGGCATGCCGGCGAACGCGGCCACCGCGTCGCGGGTGTGCCGCCGCGGGCCGCCCAGCAGCCGCTCCTCGACCTCTCCGACGTTGACGTGCGGCGCCGGCTCGTCCTCCGGCGGCTCGATCACGGCATGTCGGAGGAGGAGTTGACGTCCCTACCGTCGCCGCGCCTGCGCTCCTCGTCCGCCTCGGCCAGCTTGTAGACGTCGCGCTGAACTTCCTCGACGTGGGGGACGTCCCGGAGCACGAGCTGGCCGCGCTCGCCGGCCGACTCCACCACCAGGGTGCCGCAGCCGAGGACGCGCTCCAGCAAGCCGCTGTGCGAGAAGGTCACGTCGTTGACCCGCGAGATCGGCATGTCCCGGCCGGTCCGCGCGACCACGCCGACCCGGGTGATGATGCGGCGGTCGGTCACGATGTACGACGTCGTCAGCCACTTCAGGAACGGCCACACCACGAACCGCAGCACGATCAGCGCGGCGACCACGACGATCGCCAGCCGCAGCCACTTCTGCGCGCTGCCGTCCGGCACGATGGTGGCCAGGTAGGTCGCCACCGGGCAGGTGACGAGCAGCACCAGGACCGGGCCGACCATCTCCTTCCAGTGCGGGCGCAGGGCCATGACGACGTCTTCGTCGTCGGCGAGCAGTCGCTTCGGGATGCCGGTCACGCAGGCGATCGTGCCAGTCCCGCCGCGGTCAGCGCACGTGAACGACGTCCCCGGCCGCGAGTGTCTCTGTCCCAGTCGCGGTGCGTACGACGAGCCGGCCGGAGCTGTCGACGTCGACGGCGTCCCCCTCGAGCACCCGGTCGCCCGGCAGCGTCACCCGCACGGCCCGGCCGATCGTCGTACAGGCTGAGCGGTAGGCATGGTGCAGACCGGCCGCTCCGGCATCGCCGCGGTGCTCCTCGAAGGTGCGGTAGCGGCGGCCGAGGTCGCGCAGCACCGCGCGCAGCACCGGCTCGCGGTCGACGACCTCCGACCCCTCGATGGCCAGCGAGGTGGCGGTGGGGACCGGCAGCTCGTCCTCGCGCAGGGACACGTTCAGCCCGATGCCGAGCACGACCGCGTCGTCGACCACCTCGGCCAGCAGCCCGGCCAGCTTGCGGTCGGCGACCAGGACGTCGTTGGGCCACTTGAGCCCCAGCTCGAGGCCGGACAGGTCGGCGACCGGCCCGGCCACGGCGAGCCCGGCGACCAGCGGCAGCCACCCCCACGTCTCCCGCGGCGCCGTCGGCCGCAGCAGCACGGACAGGGCGAGCCCCGAGCGCAGCGGCGCCTGCCAGGTGCGGTCGGCCCGGCCCCGACCGGCGGTCTGCAGCTCGGCGACGACCACCAGCCCCTCGGCGGTGCCGGCCCGGGCCGCCGCTGCGACGTCGGCGTTCGTGGAGCCGGTCTCCGCCACGACCCGCAGCTCGGTCCAGACCCCTTCACCGGTGACCAGCGCGCCCCGCAGGGCCGCCGGGCGCAGCGGCGGGCGGTCCAGGTCGCGCCAGGGACTAGTCACCGGCTGTCGAACAAAGTCGCCACCAAGACCCTCCTGGGCATCAAGACCGGCATGCGTGCTGTCGATCTCCATCATGCCGCCCTGACCTGGGGTTGCTCCGCCGCGAACCGATGGGCTCCTCATGACCCAGCACGTCCCCGTCCTCCGACGTCGCCGCCTCGCGCGCACCGCCTGTGCGGCGGTGGCCCTCGTGGCCGCCGCCAGCCTGGCGCCGGCAGTCCCCGCGCTCGCCGGGCCGGCCAAGCCACGGCCGGCCGTGACCAGCCAGTTCTTCGGGGTGCACCACCAAGGCATGCACGCGGACGGGCCCATCGGCTGGCCGCAGACGAAGGTCGGCTCGGTGCGGATGTGGGACAACCGGGTCTCCTGGCGGGAGCTGGAGACGTCCCCAGGGGTGTTCGACTGGAGTTTGATCGACACCGAGATGGCCAAGGCGCGCGCCGCCGGGGCTTCGGTGCTGCTCGTGCTGGGCCAGACCCCGGCCTTCCACTCGTCCCGACCGGGCGCGGCGTCGTCGTACGGTCCGGGAGCCTCGGCGATGCCCGACAAGGCGTCCTGGGTCCGCTACGTGCAGGCAGTCGCCCGCCGCAACAAGACGGTGTGGGGCGGGATCGCGTCCTTCCAGGTCTGGAACGAGGCGAACGTCATCGGCTACTGGTCCGGCACCCCCAAGCAGATGGCCACCCTGACCGCGTGGACCCGGGCGGCGCTGAGCTCCGTCAGCTCGCCGGCGACCCTGGTGGCGCCCGCGCTGGTGACCCGGCTGTCGAGCCAGCAGACGTGGATCAAGAGCTTCTACAGCCAGCAGGTCGGCGGCAAGAACGTGAGCCGCTACGTCGACGCACTGTCCTTCCAGCTGTACCCCGTCGCGTCCGGCTCCCCCGAGTCCTCGATGCAGCTGCTCGCCACCATCCGGAAGATCCTCGCCAAGCACAGCATCGCAAAGCCGATCTGGAACACCGAGGTGAACTACGGCATGGTCGGCGGAGCAGTCCAGGGCGCGCCGATCACGGCCGACCGCCAGGTGGCGAACGTCATCCGGACCTACGTGCTCAACGCGGAGAACGGCGTCAGCCGGGTCTACTGGTACTCCTGGGACCTGCAGGACATGGGCAACACTCGGATGGTGGATCCGGACCGGATCACCCTGACCCCGGCCGGCAAGGCGTTCGGCGCCGTCCGGACCTGGCTGGTCGGGGCGCGACCCACCGGGTGCACGCGCGCCAGCAATGGCACCTACACCTGCGGCTTCACCACCGCGACCCAGACCCGACGGGTGGTGTGGAACCCGAGCAAGGCGACGTCCGTCACCCTGCCGACGGGCTCGCCCTCGGTCGCGACGTGGAGCACGTCCGCACTGCGAGCACCCGGTGGCTCGCGGCATGCCGTGGGTCCGGTGCCGATCCTGGTGACGACGCCTCGCTGACCGAGGACTAGTCACAACTGGCTCCCTAAAGCGGACATCCGGCTCATACCGTCCGGACCCGTCCGGCACCAGGCTGTCGGCCATGACCATCCCGCCCCACCACGTCCGCTTCCGGCTGCCCCGCGTCGTCGCGGTCGTCGCGACCGTGGCCGTCGCGGCCGCCCTGGCCGGTCTGCTCCCGGCCGGCCCCGCCGCCGCGGCGCAGGCCCCGATCGGCCCCGGCTTCTTCGGGGTGCACCATGCCGGCCTGCACGCGGACGGAGCCCTGGGGTGGCCGCAGACGACAGTCGGGTCGGTCCGGCTGTGGGACAACGGGGTGTCCTGGCGGGAGCTCGAGACCTCGCCGGGCGTGTTCCGCTGGGACCGGATCGACGCCGAGATGCTCAAGGCACGCGAGCACGGCGCCTCGGTGCTGTTGGTGCTCGGCCAGACCCCGCGGTTCCACTCGACCCGGCCAGGCGCGGCGGGCGCCTACGGGCGCGGCGCGACGGCGATGCCGACCAAGGCCGCATGGGTGCGCTATGTGAAGGCGGTCGCGCGGCGCAACCAGACCGTGTGGGGCGGCGTCGCCGACCTCCAGG
>JAVEDA010000258.1 GCA_030841195.1 Actinomycetota bacterium
AACGACGGGGGCCGGGTCGCCGCCCGCAGTGCGGAACGTGTCGCGGAAGCCGCGGATGCCGGCCACGTCGGCGCCGCGGAAGCCGTAGATCGACTGATCGGGGTCGCCGACCGCTACCAGGTCGCGGCCGTCGCCGGCCAGCAGCGACAGCAGCGCGACCTGCGCCGGGTCGGTGTCCTGCAGCTCGTCCACGAACACGTGCGGCCGCGCCGCGCGCGCGGCCGCAAGCAGGTCGGGCTCCTGCACCCAGAGGCCGACCACCGCGCGGATCAGCTCGGCCGGGTCGTAGCTCGCCGCGTCCTGCAAGGCGGTCACCCCGGCGTACTGCCGCATGAACCGGGCTGCGGCGCGCCAGTCGTCGCGGCCCTGGACCCGGCCGAGCCGGTCGAGCTCCTGCGGGGTCACGCCCCGCTCGTACGCGCGCATCACCAGGTCGCGGAGCTCCTGCGCGAAGCCGCGGGTGGGCAGCGCGGGGTGCAGGCGCTGCGGCCAGTCAGGGGCACCGGCGGCCAGGTCACCCTCGAGCAGGTCCCGGACGACGAGGTCCTGCTCCGGGCCGGCCAGCAGGCGCGGGGACGGCTCGCCCCGCAGCGCCGCCTCGCGCCGGAGCACCCCGAACGCGTAGGAGTGGAAGGTCCGGGCCAGCGGCTCCTTGGTGGCGCGGCCGAGCCGGGTGGTGATGCGGGTGCGCAGCTCGGCGGCAGCGCGCCGGCCGAAGGTCAGCACCAGCACCTGCTCGGGGTCGGCGCCGGCCTCGATCCGGGCCACCACGGCCTCGACCACAGTGGTGGTCTTGCCGGTGCCCGGCCCTGCCAGCACCAGCAGCGGGCCGCCGCTGTGGTCGACGACCCGCCGCTGCGCGTCGTCGAGCGCTGGCACGGCGACCTCAGTCGCGGCCGGCCGGACCAGTTGGTACGTCGGCGCAGGGCTGCTCACGTCGGCCATCCCACCACGCCCCCTGGACACAACAGGTCAGGCCCGGACCACCTCGGTGAGGGCCGACAAGGGGGTCTCGATCCGGGCTGCGTCACCGACGACGGTGGTGATGCGGGTCGCGGGAGCAAGCAGCGTCTGGGCCGCTTCGTGCACGTCCTCGGGCGTGACCGCGAGCAGGGCGGCCGGGTGCTCGCGCAGCCAGGTCACGTCCAGGCCGTCCGCGAGCAGCGCCGTCAGGGTCCCCGCCAGACCGGCCTGGGTCGCCGTCGACAGCGCCAGGATCCCCACCAGGTACTGCGCGGTCGCTGCCACCTCGTCGGCGGTCGGCGGCAGGCTGACCAGGCGGCCCAGCTCGTAGCCCACCTCGACCAGCGCCGGTGCCGTCACCTCGGTCGCGACGTCGGCTGAGGTCACCAGGCACGAGGCAGCCGCCCCGTGCCGCAGCGCGCTGCGCGGGCTGTAGGTGTAGCCCTTGTCCTCGCGGATGTTCATGACCAGCCGGGACGAGAAGTAGCCGCCGTACAGCGCGTTGGTCACCTCCGCGGCCGGGTACGACGGGTCGGTGCGCGCCGGTGCGGGCCCGCCCACCCGGAGGTTCGACTGCACCGCACCCGGCCGGTCGACCAGCAGCAGCGGCCCCTGCTGCGCGGGCCGCACCGCCGGCACCCGGCTGGGCCCGCCGGTGGAGTTCCACCCGGACATCGCCGCGGCCACCTGGTCGAGCGCCCGGGCCGGGGTGAGGTCGCCCACCAGCACCAGCAGGCTGCCGTCCGGCACCACCCGGCGGCGCTGCGCCGCGCGCAGCGAGGCCGGCGGCACGGCGAGCACCTCGTCGGCGTCCGGGTGCTCCCGGCCGTAGGGGTGGCCGCCGTACATCCGGCGCAGCCACGACTCGTCGGCCACCACCCCCGGCTGCGACCAGGCGCGCCGGAGCTGGTCGGCCAGCCGGGCCGCCTCGCCCTCGACCTGGCGCCGCGGATAGCTCGCCCCGACCAGCACCTCGGTCAGCAGCCGCAGCAGCTCGGGCAGCCCGGCCCGCAACGACTCGCCGGCAAGCAGCAGCCGGTCGGCGTCGCCGCTGACCCGCAGCGACCCGCCGATCCGCTGCAGCGCCTCGGCCAGCTCGCCCTGGGAGCGTTCGGCGGTGCCGAGCAGCATGCCGCGCTCCAGCATCGCGGACCTCGCCAGGTCCTCGTCCCGGCGCACTGCTGTCGGCACCCGGAGCCGGACGTGCACCACCGGCACGCTCGGCCGGCGCACCGCGACCACCCGGAGGCCGTTCGGCAGCACCCGCTCGGCCACCGTCGGCAGCCGGGGCTTGCGCGGCCGCGCCAGGCCGGGGACCTCGCGGGGGGCGAGCGCCTTGGCCTTGGGGCTCATCGGGCACCGCCGGCCACGATGTCGAGGCGCGCCCGCGTGTCCGGGAGCAGCTCGGCCGCGGCGGCCGCTACCTGCTCGCCGGTGACCGCACCGAGAAGGGCGGGCAGCTCCCCCACCAGCTCGGCGCGGCCGCGTTGCTGCTCGAAGGACGCCATCGCCAGGGTCCGCGACAGCACGTGGTCCTGACCCTGCAGCAGCGCCGAGGTCAGCCGGGCCCGCACCCGCTCCAGCTCGTCGTCGGGGACGCCGCCGGTCGCGACCCGGTCGAGCTCCTCGTCGACGGCGGCGACCACCCGGTCGGAGGGCACCTCGGCCGTGTGGTGCGCCTCGACAAGCAGGGCCGTCGGGTTGCGCACGTCGAACGCGTCCTCCATGAAGGCGATGTGGGCGCCGACGTCGCTGGCGATCCGGTCCTCCTGCACGAGGCGGCGGCGCAACCGCGAGGCGTCGCCGGTGGCCAGCACGGAGGTCAGCACGACGTACGGCAGATAGGCGTCGAGGTCGTGGGGGTCCGGGACCCGCCACCCCAGCGCGACCGCCGGCGCCGGCGCGAGCGGGTCGACGTGCTCCGCACGCCGCTCCGAGGTCGGCGCCGGCTCGTCGAAGTCGGGGCGGTCGGGGACCGTACGCCGGGGGACGTCGCCGAAGTGGGTGCGAATGAGCTCCATGGCCGCGTCCGGGTCGAGGTCACCGCCGACTGCCAGCACGGCGTTGCCGGGGGCGTAGTAACGGTCGAAGAAGTCGCGGGCGTCCTCGACGGTGGCACTCTCCAGGTCCTCGAACCCGCCATATCCGTTGTGGGCGTTGGGGAACGACTCGAACAGCACCGGCGGCAGGGTCAGCCACGGGAAGCCGCCGTAGGGCTGGTTGAGGACGTTGACCCGGATCTCCTCCTTCACCACGGCGATCTGGTTGGCGAGGTTCTCCTCGGTGACGGCGGGCGCGCGCATCCGGTCCGCCTCGAGGAACAGCGCCCGCTCCAGGGCGTTCGACGGCAGCGCCTCGTAGTAGTTCGTGTAGTCCAGCCGGGTCGACCCGTTGAGGGTGCCGCCGGAGGACTGCACGTACTTGACGTGGTCCATCTTCTGCAACGACGCCGAGCCCTGGAACATCAGGTGCTCGAAGAGGTGCGCGAAGCCGGTGCGGCCTTCGGGCTCGGACCGGATGCCGACGTCGTAGTAGACCGCCACGGCTACCACCGGCGCCGAGCGGTCCGGCGCCACGACGACCCGCAGGCCGTTGCGGAGGGTCGCGCGCTCGACGGCGTACGACGTGACGGGGGCTGTCAAGACCATCCGGCGACGGTACCTCGCAGCGAGCGATACTCCTCACATGGCGTACGACGAGGAGCTGGCCGACCGGATCCGCGAGGTCGTCCGGGGTGAGCCCGGCCTCACCGAGAAGGCGATGTTCGGCGGCCTGGCCTTCCTGATCGCCGGCCACCTGGCCGTCAGTGCGAGCGGCCAGGGCGGCATGCTGCTGCGTTGCGACCCGGCGCAAACCGTGGACCTGGTCAGCCACCCGCACGTGCAGCGGTTCGAGATGCGCGGTCGAGAGATGGACGGGTGGCTGCGGGTGGACCCCGCGGCGGTCGACACCGAGGACGACCTGCAGAACTGGGTGAGCCGCGGCGTCGCCTACGCCCGGTCGCTGCCACCCAAGTAGGCCCGGATCAGCTGCCGTCCCAGCGGGCCCGTCGCATGTCCACCCGGGTCCCGTCCGGTCGCAGCGGGGTGGCTTCGGCCCTGAGCTGCGTCAGGCACTCCGCCTCGTGGCCGGGTGGCGGGCTGCCGTCGGCCCGGATCACCCGCCACCACGGGACGTCGCCGCCGCCGCGCGACATCACCTGGCCCACCTGACGGGGCCCGCCGCTGCCCAGGTACTCGGCCACGTCGCCGTACGACATGACCCGGCCCGCCGGGATCAGTGCGACGACGGCCAGCACCTGCTCCTCGTAGTCCGGATGGTCGCTCGATCGATCCACCGGCATGGCGCACACTGTGGCGCATGACCGACCCGCGAGAGATGGTGGCCGGAGTCTTCGAGAGGTCGGCCCCGACGTACGACGCCGTGGGGGTGGCGTTCTTCACCGACGTCGGTCGGCGCCTCGTCGCCATGGCCGAGGTGCAACCGGGCGAGCGCGTCGTCGACCTGGGGTGCGGCCGGGGCGCGGCCCTGTTCCCCGCCGCCACCGCGGTCGGGCCGACCGGCACGGCGCTGGGCATCGACCTGGCGCCGACCATGGTGGCGCTGACCCGCGCTGACGCCCGGGTCCGCGGCCTGGCCAACGTGTCGGTCGAGATGGGTGATGCGCAGGAGCCGGGGCTCACGAGCGGCCGCTACGACGTGGTGCTGTCGTCCCTGACGGTGTTCTTCCTGCCCGACCCGTTGGCCGGCCTCCGGGCCTGGCGGGACGCGGTCGTCGATGGCGGCCGGCTGGCCGTGACCACCTTCGCCGGGCGCGACGACCCGCGGTGGGGGTGGTTGTCGGAGGTCTTCCCCTCGCGCGACCCGGCGGCCACGACCCCCGACCCGGATGCCGGCTCTGACGAGGACACCGGCCCGTTCAGCTCCTCGGAACGGCTGCACCAGCTGCTGGCGGAGGCCGGGTGGCAGGACGCCACCTCTGTCGAGCAGGACCACGACGTGCGCTTCGCCGACGCCGACCAGTGGGTGGACTGGTCCTGGTCGCACGGGATGCGGATGTACTGGGAACGAACGCCCGAGAGCGACCGACCGGCTGCTGAGGCGGCGGCCCGCGAGCAGCTGCAGGCGATGGAAGCCGACGGCTTGATGCTGAGGATGCGGGTGCGCTACACGACTGCGACCGCTGGCTGACGCGAAGCTGTGCGTCCGTGACGGGCCCGGCGGAAGACCGGGCCCGCCACGGGGCAGAGCGGTCAGCGGAGCCGCAGCCTGACCACGCTGCCGTCGGGAGTCGGGGTCAGCGTCCCGCTCCCGGTGGCGCCGTAGAACTCACCGCGTCCTCCGGTGACGACGAGCTGCACGGGGGTGGTGGGCGCCAGCCCGGGCTGGATGCCACGGGTCGTGATGATGCCGTGGGCGGTCACGAAGTCGACCTCGCACTGGCGGATGCCACCCGCCGTCGACTTGACCACGACGCAGGCGGCGGTGGTGCGGCCGGTGATGTCGCCGGAGACGACGTGGCTGTCGATGTAGAACTGGTCGGCGACCGATGGTCCGGCGGGCGCGACGTCCACCGGCGTGAGCGAGTCGAGGTGGTTGACGAACGTGACGGTGCGCGCCGGCTCGGCGCTGGCCGAGGCTGCTCCGACGGCCGCGAATGCCGCGACGGCGAGCGCACCCGCGGCGAGCAGTGCTGGGTTCCTGGTCCTCATGTCGGCTCCTGGTGAGTTGTTGGTGGGTGGTACGGCTCCGACTGTGGGCGCGACGGCAGCAGCTCCGCTTCCGTGGAAACCGCAGGACTGCCAGGCTGCGGGCGTGCTGATCGGCCGCGACACCGAGCGGGAGCGTGTCGACCGCTTGCTCGCCGACGCCCGCGCCGGGACCGCTGGCACGCTGGCCGTCGTCGGCCCGGCCGGCCTGGGCAAGACCGCGCTGCTGGAGCACGCGCTGGACCAGGCCGCCGGGTTCCGCGTCCTGCACGCCGTGGGCTCGCCCGCCGAGCAGGCGATCGCCCTGGCCGGTCTGGGTGCGCTGCTGCGCCCGCTGCTCGGAGCAGTCGGTGAGCTCCCGAGCCGGCAACGGCGTGCGCTCGAGGACGCGTTCGCGCTCGCAGACCCTCCGAGCACCGGACCGGACCCGCTGGCTCTGGGGTCCGGGGTGCTGGCGCTGCTCACGGGTCCGGCGCAGGACTCGCCGGTGCTCGTGGTCGTCGACGACGTGCAGTGGTGGGACGACGAGAGCCGGCGGGTGCTGGACTTCGCCCTGCGCCGCCTCGGGGCCGATCCCGTGGCTGTGCTGCTCAGCGCGCGCTCGGTCGAGGAGCTCCTCGGGTCGGCCACCGAGCTGCTGGACCTCGGCAGCCTCGGGACGAGCGAGGCCGAGCGACTGCTGCTGTCGGTGCACGACGACCTCGCGCCGGAGGTCCTCGACGCGCTGGTGCGCCACGGGAGCGGCAACCCGCTGGCGCTGGTGGAGGCGGCGCCGGGTCTGGCCGACGGACAACGGCGCGGGCTCACACCGCTCGGTGAGTCCCTGGCGCTGCCGCCAAGCGTTCGCGAGGCGTACGCCGGGCGGCTGGGCACGCTGCCCGCGGCGACCCGCCACCTGCTCCTGGTGGCCGCCTCCGACGGCCGCGGGGACCTCGCCGTGCTCGAGGCCGCGGGCGCCGACCTCGCAGCCGCGGCGAGCGCAGCGCACGCCGGGCTCGTCGCCTTCGCGGGCGGTCAGCTGCGCTTTCGGCACCCGCTGGTGGCAGCCGCGGTCCTCGAGGCCGCCGGGCCCGCGGCGCGATCGGCAGCCCATCGCGCCTTGGCGGCGGCGCTGGCCGACAGCGACAGCGAACGCGCCGTGTGGCACCGAGCCGCAGCCGCCACCGCGCCGGACGAGGCGGCGGCCCGCGACCTGACCGAGCTCGCCGTGGCCGCCCGGGCGGCAGGCTCGTGGGAGTCCGCGGCCCGCGCCGAGGAGCGGGCCGGCGAGCTGGCCGGCGCGGGGTTGGCCGGCCACCTGGTGCGGGCGGCGGAGGCGTGGCTGCAGGCGGGCAAGGGGCACCGGACGGTGCGACTGCTGGCCCGGTGCGAGCAGGTCGGGCCCCTGTCGTCCACCGACCTGGCGGCAGCGCACCGGGCGCGGGCCACGTTGGCGGAGCTCTCCGGCAGCTGGGAGGAGTCCGCCCGGCTGCGCCTCGCGGCGGCCGCCGAGCTCGGCGGCGACGCTCGCACCAGCACGCTGCTGGAGGCACTGCGCGACGCGCTGAACAGTGGCGACCCGGCGACCGTCGAACCAGTGGTGGCGGCCCTGACCGCCGACCGGCCGAGCGACGGCCTCGCCGCCGGAGTCGTCGCTTCCCTTCGCGCGGCCCGGTTGCTCGTCGCCGTGGACAGTTCGGACCTGGGTCGCGCGCCGGAGCTGGCTGAGGCGATGCAGCGCGCGGTGGACACCGTGGACCCGACCCTGCCGGCGGCGGTACTGAACGTCTACGTGTCCGTGGCCATGGCGTCCGGGCAGCTGACTGCCGGACGGGCACTCGCCCGCCGGGTGGCGGACTCGGCCCGGGCCACCGGCGACGTCCCCGTCCTCGCGAGGGCCCTCGCCACGACGACCTCCTGCGATCACAGCCTCGGCCGGTGGAACGTCGCCTGCTCGTCGGCGACCGAGGTCCGGATGCTCGTGACCGAGACCTCGGCCCCAGCCGTCCTCACGCGCGTCCTGCACCTCGTGGCCGACATCGAGGCGGCCCGCGGCCGGGCCCAGGCATGCCGGGAGGCCTGCGCCGAGCTTCGGGCCATCGGCGACCTGGTCGACGACCCCTGGCTGCACGGCCTCGCCGACCGGCGCGAGGGGACTCTGCACCTCGCGACCGGCGACGCGGAGGGCGCCGTGCCGTGGCTGGAGTCCGCCCGGCACTGCTTGCACCTGGCAGGTGCGTCACACCCGTACTACTCCCCGGTGCCCGAGCTGGTCGAGGCCTACCTGCGACTGGGACGGGTCGAGGACGCCCGCGAGGCAGCCGCAGCCTTCACCGCGCGGGTCGGCCCGGGTGCCCCGCCCACCGCTCGGGCGCGGGTGCTTCGCCTGGAGGGTCTGCTCGCGGACGGCGACACCTACGACGACGCCTTCGAGCAGTCCGAGCAGCTGGACGAACGCACTGGGCTCACCTACCTCCTCGCCCGGACGCTGTTGCTGCACGGGGAACGCCTCCGGCGCGACCGCCGACGCAGCGACGCTCGCAGCCGGCTCGGGCGCGCCGCCGCGATCTTCCGCTCGCTGGAGGCGACGCCATGGGCCGAGCGGGCCGAGGCGGAGCTCGCGGCCTGCGGTGCCCACGTCGCCCGACCCACCACGACCGCACCCTCAGCGGTGCTGACCCCGCAAGAGCTGCAGGTCGCCCTGCTCGTGAAGCAAGGGATGCGCAACCGGGACATCGCCGCGACGCTGTTCCTGTCGCTGCGCACCGTCGAGGCGCACCTCAGCTCGTCCTATCGCAAGCTCGGCGTCTCGGGCCGGACCCACTTGGCGTCCGTGCTGGTGGACTGACGCCGACGGCCCACGCGGCTCAGTCGAGGCCGAAGACGACGCGCTCGTCCGCTGGCACCAGGTCCACCAGTTCCGGGTGCTTCTGCAGGTAGGCCCGCACGAACGGGCACTCCGGCAGCACCGCCCAGCCACGGTCGCGGGCGGCAGCGAGCGCCTCGCCGATCAGCCGCCCGGCCAGACCATGGTGCTCGAACCGGGGCTCGATCTCGGTGTGGTCGAACGCCACGACCCCGTCGCGCCGGTCCACGTAGTGTGTGAAGCCGGCCCGCTCGTCGCCGACCCAGACCTCGAACCGGTGCGCCGCCGGGTGGTCGCGGACGCTCACCTCGTCGGTGGCCCCCTCGGTCATCAGTACGTCGGGAGGCTGGGGTCGATCTGGTTGGCCCACGCGATCACGCCGCCGCCGACGTGCACGGCGTCGGAGAACCCGGCCCCCTTGAGCACCGCGAGCGTCTCCGCCGACCGTTGCCCGGACTTGCAGTAGAGGACGACCGGCTTGTCCTGCGGCAGCGCGGAGAGTGCCTCGCCGGAGAGGATGCGGTCCTTCGGGATCAGGGTCGCGCCGGGGATCGACACGATCTCGAACTCGTTGGGCTCGCGGACGTCCACCAGGTACATGTCCTTGCCCGCGTCCACCATCGACTTGAGGTCCTTGACCGAGATGGTCGAGCCCTTGGCGGCCTCGGCGGCCTCCTCGGAGATCGTGCCGCAGAACGCCTCGTAGTCGATCAGCCCGGTCTCCAGGGTGATCTCCGGGTTCTTGCCGCAGACCGGGCACTCGGGGTCCTTGCGCACCTTCACGGTGCGGTAGGTCATCTCCAGCGCGTCGTAGACCATCAGCCGGCCCACCAGCGGGTCACCGATGCCGGCGATCAGCTTGATCGCCTCGTTGACCTGGATCGAGCCGATGCTCGCGCACAGCACACCCAGGACGCCGCCCTCGGCGCACGACGGCACCATGCCGGGCGGCGGCGGCTCCGGGTAGAGGCAGCGGTAGCAGGGTGCTGTGTTGTCGTACGCGGCCGGCCAGAACACCGATGCCTGGCCGTCGAACCGGTAGATCGAGCCCCACACGTAGGGCTTCCCCAGCAGGACGGCAGCGTCGTTGACGAGGTAGCGGGTGGCGAAGTTGTCGGTGCCGTCGATGATCAGGTCGTACGGCTCGAAGATCTCGAAGACGTTGGTGGAGTCCAGCCGCTCCTCGTGCAGGACCACCGACACGAACGGGTTGGCCTCCGCGATGGACTCCTTGGCGCTGACCGCCTTCGGCTTCCCGATGTCGGACTGCCCGTGGATGATCTGGCGCTGCAGGTTCGACTCGTCCACGACGTCGAAATCCACGATGCCGAGCGTGCCGACCCCGGCCGCAGCCAGATACATCAGTGTCGGGGAGCCGAGGCCGCCCGCACCGACGGCGAGCACCTTGGCGTTCTTGAGCCGCTTCTGCCCGTCCATCCCGACGTCGGGGATGATCAGGTGACGCGAATAGCGGCGGATCTCGTCGACGGTCAGCTCGGGAG
>JAVEDA010000163.1 GCA_030841195.1 Actinomycetota bacterium
CCAGGCGCGGGCCACCTCGGGCAGCCGGCCCCGGGACATGGCCACCGGGAGCAACAGCAGGCTGGCCAGCACGGTGCGGGCGAGGACCAGGGTGCTCGGGGCGAGCTCGTCCACGGCCACCTTGATCAGCAGGTAGGGGACGCCCCAGATCACGCCCATCGCCACGAAGAGGGCCCACCCTCGCCTGCTCACTGCCTGCCTCCCGGCGTCGACCCGACTGTCAGGAGTCAGTGTGCACCATGCCCCTGACAGTTCTCGCGCGGCGGCGGACCGGTCAGAGCACCGCGGCGACCGCCCGGGAGAGCAGCGCACCGACGTCGCCGAGCAGGAGGTGGTCGCCGGCCGCCACCACCCGCTGGCCGGAGACCACGACGTCGGTGACGTCGGCGGCGGTGGCCGCGAAGACCACCCGGCCCAGTGCGTCGGCGTCGGCGCCGCCGGCGGTGCGCACCGAGTCGAGCCGGACCGCCACCAGGTCGGCCGGGGCGCCGGCGTCCAGCAGGCCGGCGTCCGGCCAGCCGAGCGAGACGTGGCCCGCTCGGGTTGCGGCGTCGACCAGCGCGGCGGCCGACCAGTGACCGCGGCGGCGGCTGGCCAGCCGCTCGTCCAGCTCGACCGCTCGGGCTTCTTCGAGCAGGTCCACCACGGCGTGGCTGTCCGAGCCCAGCGTCACCGGCGAGCCGGCCTCGCGCACTCGTCCCGCCGGGCCGACGCCGTCGGCCAGGTCCCGCTCGGTGGTCGGGCACATGCAGACAGCCGTGCCGGTGCGGCCGAGCAGCTCGATGTCGTCGTCGGTGAGGTGGGTGGCGTGAACCGCCGTCGTTCGCGGGCCGAGCACGCCGTGGTCGTGCAGCAGCCTGGTCGGTGTCACGCCGTAGGCCTGCCGGCAGTCGTCGTTCTCCCGCGGCTGCTCCGACACGTGCGCGTGCACCGGTGCCTCGTGGTGCGCGGCCCAGGCCGCGACGGTGCCGAGCTGGTCGGCCGGCACGGCCCGCACCGAGTGCACGGCCGCGCCGACCACGACGTCGCCGGCATCGGCGTACGACGTGTGCAGTGCCTCTGTCCGCGCCGCCCAGGCCTCCGCGTCGCCGTCGGAGAACCGGTGCTGCACACCGTCCGGCGGCCGGTCGATCCCGCCCGCGAGGTAGCAGGTGTCCAGCAGGGTCAGCCGCAGCCCGGCCTCCCGGGCCGCTTGGACCAGGACGTGCCCCATCGCGTTGGGGTCGTCGTAGGGGTGCCCGTCCGGCGCGTGGTGCAGGTAGTGGAACTCGCCGACGCAGGTGATGCCGGCCAGCACCATCTCGGCGAAGGTGGCCCGGGCCAGCGCGAGGTAGCCGTCCGGGTCGAGCCGGCCGGCCACGCCGTACATCTGCTCGCGCCAGGTCCAGAACGAGCCGCGGCCGCCCGCGTCGTGCTGGGTCCGCCCGCGCAAGGCCCGGTGGAACGCGTGCGAGTGCGCGTTGGCGAGCCCCGGCAGGACCAGGCCGGGCAGGTGCTCGGCGCCTGCGCCGCCGGCGCCCTCGCTGACCTGGGCGATCCGGCCGTCCTCCACCGTGATCGTCACGTCGGCTGCCAGCCGGCCGGGCGGCAGCCAGGCGAGGTCGGCGTGGTACGTCGTCACCGGCGCGCCCCGGTGAGGTCGACCAGCACGGTGGCCAGCGCCGTGACGCCGGCGTGGCAGTCGTCGGTCTCGGCGTGCTCGGCGGGGGAGTGGCTGACCCCGGTGGGGTTCCGGACGAACAGCATGCCGGCCTCGACCCCGGCGCCGGCCAGGATGCCGGCGTCGTGGCCCGCGGCGGTTGGCAGCACCGGTGCGTCGCCGAGCCGGTCGGCGAGGCGGTCCCGGAGGTCGGCGGCGAACGCCACCAACGGCGTCCAGGACTCCTCGACCGGCTCGGTGCCAGCGGCGACTGCGACGGCCGCCACCACGGCCCGCACGTCTGCCTCGTCGGCGCCGCGGGCGTCCAGCCAGGCCCGGACCCGGGACGGGATCGCGTTGGTGCCGTTGGGAGCCACGGTCACCCGGCCGATGGTGGCGACCGCGCCGCGGGCGGTCGCCGCCTCCCGGGCGGACAGCACGGCGGCGGCCAGCCGGAGCATCGGGTCGTCGCGGTCCACCAGCCGGGTGGTGCCTGCGTGGTTCGCCTCGCCGTCGAGGTCCAGCCGCCACCGGCCGTGCGGCCAGATGCCGTGGGCGACGCCGACCGCAGCGCCGGCGTCGACCAGGGCGCGGCCTTGCTCGACGTGCAGCTCGACCAGAGTGCCGACCCGGCGCAGCGTCTCGTCGTCCCGGCCCAGCTGCTCGGGATCGTGCCCCGCAGCGCGCATCGCCTCGGCCAGGGTGGTGCCGTCGGCGTCGGTGAGCCGCCGGGCCCGGTCGGCGTCGAGGGCCCCCGTGAGCAGCCGCGACCCCGCGCAGGCGATGCCGAACCGGGCGCCCTCCTCGTCTGTGAAGCTGACCACGCCGAGCGGTCGCGCCGGCACCACGCCCTGCTCGCGCATCAGGTCCACCGCGGCGAGCGCGCTGACGACACCGAGAGGACCGTCGAAGGCACCACCGTCCGGCACCGAGTCCAGGTGGCTGCCCGTCACGACCCCCGGTCCGTCGGCATCGGGGTCCCCCCACCAGGCCCACTGGTTGCCGTTGCGGTCCACGACGAGGTCCAGGCCGCGCCGCGCGGCCTCGCCGGCGAACCACTCGCGGCAGGCCAGGTCGCTGGGCGTCCAGGCATAGCGGCGATAGCCGCCGGTCGTGCCGTCGCGGCCGACGGGCAGCAGGTCGGCCCACATCCCGTCCATGGACGCCTGGGTCATGCGGGACACCGTAGATGGCAGGATCACCCCTGGCCCGCCCGCGGCCAGCCAGCCGAGACGGAGGATGAGCGAATGCGTCTGCTCCTCATCGGCGCGCCGGGCGCGGGCAAGGGCACTCAGGCGGTGCGGCTCGCCGAGCACTTCGGCATCACCCACATCTCCAGCGGCGACCTGCTGCGCAAGCACGTCGAGGACGAGACGCCGTTCGGCGTCCAGGTCAAGGAGTTCGTGTCCCGCGGCGACCTTGTCCCCGACCAGATGGTGCTGGACATGTTGCGGAAGCCGATCGTCGAGGCCAGCGCCCGCGGCGGCTACGTCCTGGACGGGTTCCCCCGCACGGTGGAGCAGGCTGAGATCGCCTACGAGACGGCGCGGGCCCTGGGCGTGGCGGTGCAGGTCGCTGCCTACCTCGAGGTCGGCCGGGAGGAGCTGGTGCGTCGGCTGCTGGCCCGCGGCCGCGGCAGCGACGACACCCAGGAGGTCATCGAGCACCGGCTGGAGGTCTACGACCAGAAGACCATGCCGATGATCGACTACTACGCCAAGCGGGAGCGGCTGGTCACGGTCAACGGTGCCCGGCCGCCCGACGAGGTGTCCTGGTCGCTGGTCGTTCAGCTGCAGAAGCACCAGCGGGCGCTGGCGAAGCTCGAGGACTGACCAGCCGGTGAGCCAGCCGCACTACCGCGTCGTCGTCGGCGAGGCCCTTCCCGAGCTAGACCGGCGGTTGTCCGACGAGCTCGACCGGGTGAACGCGGAGGCGACGACGGGCATCGCGCCCGCGCGTGAGCTGACGGTGCAGATCCTCGAGCCCTCCGGCGAGCTTGCCGCGGGCATGAGTGGCTGGACCTGGGGAGTGGCCGCCGGAATCGGCCTGACGTGGGTGCGGGAGACATCGCGTGGCGACGGGCTCGGCGCCCGCTTGCTCGCGGAGTTCGAGACCGAGGCCAGGTCACGCGGGTGCAGGCACGTCTTCGTCACCTCGTTCACCTTCCAGGCGCCGGGATTCTACGAGCGGCACGGCTACCGCGAGCTCTTCCGCTGGCAAGGAGTGCCGACCGAAGAGGAAGCCGACGTGCACTTCCGCAAGGACCTCTGAGGCGGCCTCCCTTCCGACGAGGCGAGACGGATGACCACGGCGATCGGTATCCGCCGCAACTCCTGGGTTGCCGCCTGAGACGACGCGTGGGGGATCGCTGACTCCAGAACACAAACGTGGCGAATGAGCTTGGTGAGTCGGGTTGCATGCGCCGTTTCACCACATGGGTCACGGATGTGTCCCAGAGTCAGCAACGGGTGCTGACGAGCGCCCACAGGTGCCGTACCGAACGCAGAAAACGTTCCCGCGGGAACGCCCGCTGTGGACAACCCACGCCGGAGATGTCCTGCCGGGGGCAGACACGGTCCGCTGAGATCAGTCTCCACAACCATGGCTCTAGCGCGGACCGACCGTCAGCCGACAGTCAGGCGGTGCCGTCGGTGAGGCGGGCCAGCAGCGCGAGCGCGTAGGCGTCGGCGGGCTCGGCCGCCGTCGTGCCGACGTCTGAGCCGGACCCGTTCGCGACCACCACGGTGAAGCCGCCGGGCACCCGCTCGAGCCGCCGGAACGCCCCGCCGAGCAGGTCGCGCAGCTGATGCTCGGCCGGCAGCCAGAGGGCGTCGTCCTGGTCGAGGGAGTCCAGCGCCCACTCGGTGGTGCCGTTGAACGCGATCACCGGCCCCGTGGGGAAGGTGCGCACCTCAACGGTCATGTCGGACAGCACGAACACCTGGTCGTCCATGTCGCGGTCGGCCACGACGAAGCGGTCACCCGAGGCCGGCCTCCAGACCAGCCCCGCGTCGCGCAGGGCCCGGGCCAGCTCCACCGAGATCACGGTTCGACGGTAGCCGGTGGGTGCGGTCCTGCTCCTAG
>JAVEDA010000259.1 GCA_030841195.1 Actinomycetota bacterium
AGCCCGACCACCCGACCTACGAGCTCGGCGTTCGTGTCGGCCGAGCGCTCGTCGAGGCGGGCTTCGCCGTCATCACCGGCGGTGGTCCGGGGGCCATGGAGGCGGCCAACACGGGCGCCTGGGAGGCCGGCGGTGTGTCGGTCGGTCTCGGCATCGAGCTCCCCTTCGAGCAGGGCATGAACGAGTGGGTCGACGTCGGCGTCGACTTCCGCTACTTCTTCGCCCGCAAGACGATGTTCGTCAAGTACGCCCAGGGGTTCATCGTCCTGCCCGGCGGCTTCGGCACGTTCGACGAGCTGTTCGAGGCGCTGGTGCTGGTGCAGACGAAGAAGGTCACCTCGTTCCCGGTCGTCCTGCTCGGCCACGCCTACTGGGACGGACTGGTCGACTGGCTGCGGTCCACGGTGCTGCCCGGCGGCAAGGTCAACGCCCGCGACCTGGACCTGTTCTCGGTCACCGACGACCCGGCCGAGGCGGTGCGGATCGTGATGGCCGCCGACCAGGCGTTGACCCGGCAGCCGGTCGCACCGGAGCCGGACGGCGAGGCGGCCCGCAAGGGGCCCGAGTAGTGGCGGCGGTCTGCGTCTTTTGCTCCTCCAGCGGCCGGATCGACCCTTCGTACGTCGAGCTGGCCGCCGCCGTCGGCACCGAGCTGGCCCGTCGGGGCCACAGCCTCGTCAGCGGCGGCGGCAGCGTGTCCTGCATGGGTGCGGTCGCTCGGGCCGCGCGGGCCGGTGGCGCGCACACGGTGGGGGTGATCCCCCGGGTGCTGCTCGACCTGGAAGTCGCCGACAACGACGCGGACGAGCTGCTGGTCACCGACGACATGCGGGCCCGCAAGGGACTGATGGACTCGCGGGCCGATGCCTTCCTCACCCTGCCCGGCGGCCTCGGCACGCTCGAGGAGCTGCTGGAGATCTGGGTGTCGCGGACCCTGGCGATGCACGCCAAGCCGGTCGTGGTGCTCGACCCGGACGGCATCTTCGAACCGCTGCGGGCCCAGGTCGACCTGCTGGTCGAGGGCGGCTTCGTCCGCGAGGGCGCGCAGGGTGCCGTCACCTGGGTCCGCGACCCCGGCGAGGCCTTCGACGCCATCGACGCGGCGCTGGCCGCCCCCGCTGCGCCGATGCTCACGGCTGCCCCCGACGAGGTGCTCGAGGCCGAGCTCTAGGCCAGCGCGCGTCGCGACACCGCGGGGCCGCGGGTGCCGCGGATGGCACCGACGGTGGCCAGCACCCGCCGGGTCGCCGCCACCTGGTGGGCCCGGAACACCTGTGCCCCGTGCCAGGCGCTGATCGCGGTGGCCGCCAGGGTGGCCTCCAGCCGGCCGTCCTTGTCCGCGTCGAGCACCTCGCCGAGGAACTTCTTGTTCGACACCGCCACCAGCACCGGCCAGCCGGCGGCCACCAGCTCGTCCAGCCGCCGGGTGACCTCGAGCGAGTGGTAGGTGTTCTTGCCGAAGTCGTGCGCCGCGTCCACCAGGATCCCGTCGGCGCGTACGCCGGCAGCCAGGGCCCGGTCCGCCAGGCCGGTCACGGTCGCCACCACGTCCGCCACGACGTCGTCGTAGGCCACCCGGTGCGGGTCCGTCCGCGGCGGCAGACCGCCGGCATGGCTGCACACCAGGGCGGCCCCGTGCTCGGCGGCCACGACGGCCAGCCCCGGGTCGGCACCCTCCCAGGCGTCGTTGAGCAGGTCGGCGCCCGCCTCGCAGGCGGCCCGCCCCACGCCGGCCCGCCAGGTGTCCACGCTGATGGCCAGCGTCGGGTGCCGGCGGCGGACCGCCGCTACGAAGGGCACTACCCGGCGTACCTCCTCGTCCTCGGACACCTCCTCGCCCGGCCCGGCCCGGACCCCGCCCAGGTCGACCAGCGCGGCGCCCTCCGCCACCGCCCGGTCCACCGCCGCCATCGCTGCGGCGTCGTCGAGGTAGGCGCCCTGGTCGAAGAACGAGTCCGGCGTGCGGTTCACCACCGCCATCACGACCTGGTCGTCCGGGCCGAGGTCCAGGCTCCCGATGCGCAGCGTCATGGGGCAAGCGTGGCACGATCACCGGTGTGTCTCTCGTGCTGCTCCTCGTCGTCCTCGCGGTGATCGGGGGGATCGCCGTCGTCGCCACCGGCCGCTGGGGCGGGCTGCCCGACGCCGAGCCGGAGCGGTCCCCGCGCGGCGAGCTGGCGGCCGACGGCGAGCTCGACCGGCCGGCGGTCGACGGGCTGCGGTTCAGCCTGGCACTGCGCGGCTACCGGATGGACGAGGTCGACGAGGTGCTCGACCGGTTGGTGGACGAGCTGGACCGGCGTGGCGAACGGATCAGCGAGCTCGAGGCCCGCCTGCCGGAGGAGGGCTGACCCGGTGGCCGAGCTGGTCGTGGTCCAGGAGGTCGCGGCGCCGGTCGAGCGGGTCTGGGACGTGGTCACCGACTGGGACGTCCACGACCGCTGGATGCTGCTCACCCGGGCGCAGGGAGGCAAGGCCGAGGGGGCGACGATCTCGGCCTTCACCGGGATCGGCCGGGTGGGCTTCCTGGACACGATGGTGATCACGGTCTGGGAGCCGCCGCACCGCGCCGTGATCCGGCACACCGGGAAGCTGGTCCGCGGCTCGGGTGCCTTCGAGGTCGAGGCGGTCCGACCGGGCGTGTCCCGGGTGGTCTGGTCGGAGTGGGTCGACCTGCCGTTCGGCGTCCTCGGCCGGCTGGGCTGGCCGTTGGGGCGCCCGGTGCTGCGGGCGCTGATCCAGTTCTCGCTGCGCCGGTTCGCGCGGTACGTCGAGGGCACCGCGTGACGGGCGTGGTGCCCGGTCCGGACGGTCTGCCCCGCTGCCCGTGGGGTGCCGGATCGGCGGACTACACGGCGTACCACGACGAGGAGTGGGGTCGGCCGGTGCACGGCGAGGCGCCGTTGTTCGAGCGGATCAGCCTCGAGGCGTTCCAGTCCGGGCTGTCGTGGCTCACGATCCTGCGCAAGCGGGAGGCGTTCCGGGCGGCCTTCGCCGGGTTCGACCCGGCTGCGGTGGCGCAGTTCGACGACGGCGACGTCGCCCGGCTTCTCGCCGACGCCGGCATCGTGCGCAACCGGCTGAAGGTGCAGGCGACCATCGCCAACGCCCGGGCTGTGGTCGCGCTGGACGGTGGCCTGGACGCGCTGCTCTGGTCGTTCGCGCCGAGCAGCGACCGGCCGGCACCAGTGAGCACCGCCGACGTCGTGGCGGTCACCCCCGAGTCGACGGCGATGGCAAAGGCGTTGAAGCGCAACGGGTTCCGCTTCGTCGGTCCGACCACCGCGCACGCGCTGATGCAGGCCACCGGCATGGTCAACGACCACCTCGCCGCCTGCGCCTTCCGCTGAGCCACGCCGCCCGCGGCCCTACCGCGCCGAACCTGTGCCTACCGCGACGAATTCACCTCGGTCGAGCACTAATGATCACGGTTCCGTGATCGTTTTGCGATGGGGTGGGGAAGGGTCAAGTGTCGCGGAAGGCGGCCAGGCCGGCGCGGGCCTTGTCGCGCACCGAGTGCTTCAGGACCGGCGTCCAGCCGAGCAGCAGGCCCTTCGTGCCGAGCGCCTGCCGGGCCCAGCGCCAGAGGTCGAACTCGTCCCGCTGCTTCACGATCAGCCCGGACGGGTCGAACCTGAACTCCGACCGGACGTCGTTGACCACCGGGCGACCGGTCTGGCCGAAGGTGTACCGGGCGATCCAGCGGGCCGTGCCCCACTCCTCGCCATCGGCCCCCTGCTCGACCAGCTCGACGGTCA
>JAVEDA010000183.1 GCA_030841195.1 Actinomycetota bacterium
CGGCGATGAGGTCGGAGGTGAGCGGGATGCTCAGGTCGAGGTCTTCACCCTGCCAGCGCCTGACCATGCCGCCATCGATCGCGATGTGGTCGGCCACCCAGGGTTCGATGGCGTGGTCGCACCAGGCGCCGAACGGTTCGGCCACGGTGGTCGGGCCCGCGCCCTCGTCGAGAAGCCCGAGCAGTGCGGTGACCTGCATGCAGGCCATCGCGATCCCGCGCCCTCGGGTCGGGGTCGTGGTCGCCACCGAGTCCCCCACTGCGACCAGTCCCGGCGTGCCAACCTGTCGCCGGTAGACGTTACGCAGCGCCCCGCCGACAAGAACCGCTGACGTGGGCTGCGCACGGTCCGGTTGGGTCCACTCGGCGAGGGCCGGGATGGCTCGGCAGGCCGTCCCGAAGGCGGCCTCGAACCGCAGTGCCTTGAGTGCGGCGTCCGCGGTGGGGCGCACGAGCACCACCGAGAAGTGGCCGGCCTCGTGCAAGAAGACCAGACACTGGTAGCCGTCGAAGTCGGCCATGTAAGCAATCGGGCTCGTCATGGGCCCGCGCTCTGCTCCGGGTCTCAGCTGGTAGGTGCGGTCGACGTATGCGAGGCCGCAGTCGCCGTCGAGCTCCGGGCTGCTGTCCGGCGTGCTCGACGCGCCAAGGCGCCCGGCTCGGCCTGAGGCGTCCACGACGAGGTCAGCCTCGACGAGGGATCCGTCGACCCGAGCGCCGACGACCTGTCCGCGGTCGAGGACGAGTTGGTCGACGTGACCGGTGCGCAGGGTGAGGCCGGGCTGCTTGTCCGCCGCCTGTCGAAGGGCTCGCTCAAAGGTCGAGCGACGTGAGAGCACCCCGACCACCTGGCCAGACCCGACAGAGTCCGGGACCTCGACGGGCTGGGCGCCACGGGAGAGCCAGCCATTCAGGGCCTCTGGCCACTCCGCCTGGAGGGCCATCGACACCTGGGGCCGGAAGCCGTGGGCGTGCTCGAACTGCATGACGCCACGACGGATCCAGGCGCCTCCTCTCGGGCCGGGGTCTCGGTCCACCGAAATGACGTCGTGACCGCGACGTGCGAGGGAGGCGCCGAGGATGAGCCCCGTCGGGCCTGATCCCACGATGAGTGTGCGCATGGCTTGCCTCCGCTACACTAGGAGTGATTTGATTACACCGATAGTTACTCCAAAGTGGGCTGGGTGTCAAGATGTCTCAGGATCGCCGTCCTTATCACTCGACCCTCCGGGCGGATCAGGCGCGGGCGACCCGGAGTGCGATTGTCAGCGCCGCCCGCGATCTCTTCGTCGAGCTTGGGTGGTCACGCACGACCATCGACGCCGTGGCCGCCCGTGCGGGGGTCAGCCGCAAGACGGTGTTCACCGCGGCCGGCGGCAAGGCGGCACTTCTGCAGCTCGCCCTGGACTGGGCGTTGGTGGGTGACGACGAACCGGTTCCGCTGTCCAGGCGGCCGGTCATCTCGGAGCTCGAACAGCTGACACAGCCTCGCGAGCTCATCACCCACTGGGCACGGTTCATCGCCGAGCTGGAAGAGCGGGCGGCTCCCTTGGCCGGCGTGCTCGTCGTGGCCGCGGACGTCGACCCGGAAGCGGCCGATGTGCACGCGGTGTCCGAACGTAACCGGCGCAGAGGCGCGGAGTTCCTCGTGGCCCGCCTCGCGGCAACTGATGGCCTGCGTCCGGGACTGACCACCGAGCGTGCCGTAGCCGCCGCCCTGGTGCTTATGGACCCGGCCGTTCACCGGACGCTGGTCGGCGAGCACGGCTGGACGCGCGCTGAGTTCGCCGACTGGATAGAGCGTGCGGCGGTGGCCGAACTCCTCGAGGGAGACAGTGCCGGGTCTCCCGGTGTGCGCGGGCGAGCGTGAAGGCGGTCGACTACGAGCGTACGGGTCCCCCGATGACGTTCAGCCGGAGATGACGACCAGGCGGAGATCAGTGCCGCCCTCGAAGCTGCCGGTCAACGCTGGGCCTTGCGGGGCCTTGCCGAGCCGGCGCATGAGAGTGATCTCGAAGTCGGGGCCAGCGATGGTGGTTCGATCCGACTCGTCGGCCGGGGACACCGGCAGGGCGGGGTCTTGGTGGGGCACGGTCGACACGCCGTCTCCCTTGGCGGTCGCGTTGGGTCTGCGCTCGACCTCGGTACCGTCGGCTCGCTTCAGCAGAAGGTCGGCTTGACGGCCACCGCAGCGGATCGTGTCGAGCACTGTTGCGACGAAGACCGGGTCCGCGCAGGCGTCGTACACATAGCGGGTGCCGAGCACGGAGTGCTCCATCGTGCCCAGCAGGCTCGCCTCGCGACCCTGCAACGGTGCGTCGCGATAGGTCACCGGCACGAACAAGGTCGACCCGGATGCTGACCCGAAGAGGAAGCACTCCATCCCGACTTCCCCGGCCGGATCGTCCAACCGGAACGAACCGACCGGCGCGCGTTCGGTCTCACCGTCCCACCATGGCCTGGTGGGAAGCCAGGGACCGACAAGTTCGTCCTTGCGCGGCGAGATCGTCGCCTCGTGAAGCAACGCCATGCACCCACGGTAGTTCAGCCGATCTGCTCGAACAGGGACACGATGATCCCTTCGGGCCCACGTACGTAGGCCATTCGCACGCTGTTCTCGTACTCGCCGATGCCGCCGACGAGCCCGTACCCGTCCGCAGCCACCGCATCGACGGCCGCTTCGAGGTCGCCGACCTCGAAGGACACGTTGCGCAGGCCAAGCTCGTTGGCCATCGCTGTGGGCGATCCGGGCACGTGGTCGGGCGTGATGAAGCTCGCCAGCTCCAGGCGGGACCCTCCGTCCGGCGGCCGCAGCATCGCGATCTCACAGTGCGCGCCGGGGATGCCGCATACGGTGTCCACGAACTCGCCCTCCACGGATCCGGTGCCCTCGACCTCGAGACCCAGCCGGACGAAGAACGCCGTCACCGAGTCGAGGTCGGCGACGGTGATGCCGACGTGGTCGAACCGCCTGATGTGTGACACGACTTCCATCCTCCAGTGCTGGGCTCTGGTCCAAGTGCGAAGCTGCCGGAGCATCTCGACATGCCCGGAGCCGCAGTCTTGGAATCATCCATACCAGAAGGGACGTGCCATGCCAGTCGTCGTTCGCTATCAGACAAAGGCCGAACGAAGCGAGGAGAACCAGGCGCTGATAAGGCAGGTCTTCGACGACCTCGAGCACCGGCAGCCAGAAGGCTTCACCTACAAAGTATTTCTCCTCGAGGACGGTGTGAGCTTCATCCATGTGATGATCGAGCACGAGGACGTGGCCAATCCGGACTCGCTGAACGACGTTCCCGGCTTTCAGGCGTTCACGGCCGGGATCGCCGATCGTTGCGAAGTTCAGCCCGTCGCTAGTGCTGCCTCGGTGGTCGGGGGATACCGCTGAGAGCAGGGCGCTAGAGCTAACCGTCAGATCTCGGTCCAGGTGTTGCCGCGGATGGCGGCTTGGCGCCGAAAAAGGCGCAGCGCTGCTTCCAGTCCGGGGCTCCGCTGGGTGACAGCCGAAGCGTCGATCACGATGTCGCCCTGGCGGAGGGCACGCGTGAGATCGTGGACCACGACAGCCAGGTGTACGCCGGTGGGGTCGGCGGGGAGCTGTATGGCGGTCACCGGCCGGGTCCCGGGGGTGGCCATCAGGCGACCCGGAGGTTCTCGGGGTCCAGCACCGCCGTGAGTCGTGAACGCAGCAGCCGGGTCGCGGCCCGGACGGCGGCCGAGACCGCGGCGGCTGCAACGAGGGCGGCGAGCCCACAGCCCAGCAGGCCGGCACCGAGCGTGGCGTCGTCACCGGCGAGTGCTGCCGCGGCCAGGCCACCCAGGGCGGTGCCGACCAGAACGGACGGTACGGCGGCCGCCGACTGCTGTCTGCGTAGCACGCGCTCGAGAGTCGCCCGGTCGACTCCCAGCGCCGCGAGAGAGGCCAGCGGCCGGCGGGCGTCGAGGAGCTGATCGGCCGCACCCACGAGCAGCGTGAGCACCGCGATCACGACCGCCAGCAGGACCCCGACGCCGGCCATGCCGAAGCCGGTCAGGTAGAAACCGAGGTCTTCCGCACGCGGGCCGTCCTGCCCGAACAGGCCCGTGACGATCACTGCCTCCAGCCCCAGCGCGAAGCCGCAGACGGTGAGGACGGCGGCCACCCGACCCGGTGCCCGCGGTTCCGCCGCAAGCCGGGCCCCGGCGAGCAAGTCCTCGGCGGTGCCCCGGCGCTGCAGACGTCGGCCCCGACGGCGGACCAGGCGTGATCCGCCGGCAAAGGCAAGCAGCAGAATGCCGAGGATCCCTGCGGCGAGCACGACGAGCTCGATGCCGCCCCCGGAGGACAGCGCCAGCCAGCCGCCGACGAGCAGCAGCGCACCGACCATCAAGGCACCGCGATTGACCCAGCGGGCCTGAGAGCCGTCACCGGCGCGGCGCCGCACACCCAACGGGTCCGCCACCACGTTGCCCTGGACCAGTGCTCCGGCGATGCCGCCACTCAGGGCGGACGCCGCCGCGACACCAGCCCAGACCGCAAGATCGACAGGAGTGGGAGTCGGTACCAGCCGTGAACCGGACGGCAGCACTACTCCCAGAACGAGCCAGAGCAGGCCGTAGATCGGGCCGGCGAGCAGCCCGCCGACGGCAGCGGCCAGGCCGGCCTCGACTCCAGCGACGGTACGCACGTCACCCGGCGTCGCCCCTGCCAGGCGCAGCGATGCGAGCCGGCGCTCTCTGGCCACCGATCCGGCCCGAAGAGCCTGCACCGCGAGCGCGAGCACCGGCACGGTCAGCAGAACAGCCCCCAGCACCACGCCGGGTCGCAGACCGGCCTGAGTGACGTAGGGCGCCAGTCCCCCGGTCCGGCCGCCCGCGAACGGGCCAACGAAAGTGCCGCCGCTGTTGGAGTCCATCGTGAGCTGCGCGACGCGGGCTCCCGCGATCAGCAAGCCTCCGGCGACCGCAGTGGACCCGCTGATGAGCAGGAAGCGGGCTCTGTCGGCACCGGACACCGGACGGGCCAGCAGTGCGAGCGTCGCCCGCCTCACCGCAGCACCGACTCGGTCTCGATGACGCCGTCCCGGAGCCGGACCTCTCGATCGGCCC
>JAVEDA010000194.1 GCA_030841195.1 Actinomycetota bacterium
ACCGGGTGCAGGCCGAACTCGGTCGGGTCGAAGTCGTCGACGTCCTCGGTGTGCGGGGCGCGCAGCAGCCGGCCCTCGAGGTCGTAGGTCCACGAGTGGTAGGGACAGCGCAGCGAGGCGGCCGCGCACGGCGCCGGCCGGTCCACGGCCGGGTCGACCGGCACCACCTGCGACCCGCGGTGGCGGCAGACGTTGTAGAACGCCCGCAGCGCGCCGTCGGTGTCGCGGGTGACAAGAACGCTCTCGCCCGCGACGTCGACCACCGCCACCCGCTGCACCGATCCAGCGGGAAGCCCGTACGACGACAGCCGCCCGGCGCAGAACCACGAGCTGCGCAGCACCTGCTCGCGCTCGCGCCGCCAGTGCGCGTCGTCGACGTAGTAGGGCGCGGGCAGCGCCGCTTGCAATGCGGTCATTCTGGCGACGCCTCCCCTCGCTACTGACTCGTCAGTCAGTAAGCATGCCCTGTCGAGCCGCCGAGAGGAAGCAGGCGGCGGCATGCTCCTTCGAGGCGGGCAGCACCGGCAGGCTCCCGGCCCGGCACTCGCCGTCCACGCCGGCCGCCGCGGCCTCCCCCGAGGCCAGCTGCGGGCAGCGCGGGTGGAAGCGGCAGCCGGCCGGCATCCTGGTCGGGTCCGGCGGCTCGCCGGCGAGCACCACCGGCTCCAGGTGGTGGCTCTCGGGCACGACCGACAGCAAGGCCCGGGTGTAGGGGTGCGAGGGATCGGCAAGCACCTGCTCGGTCGGGCCGCTCTCGACGATCCGGCCGAGGTACATCACCGCGATCCGGTCGGCGATGTTCCACGCGAGCCCGAGGTCGTGGGTCACGACGAGCACCGAGAGGCCCAGCTCGTCGCGCAGCTGGAGCAGCAGGGCCAGGATCTCGCCGCGCACCGACGCGTCCAGCGACGACACCGGCTCGTCGGCGACCAGCACCTCCGGCTCGAGCACCAACGCGCCCGCGATGACGACCCGCTGACGCTGCCCACCGGAGAGCTCGTGCGGGTAGCGCAGGAAGTAGCGCTCCGCCGGGCGCATGCCGACCCGGGAGAGCGCGTCGACCACCCGCTGCTGCTCGTCACCCGCGACGCCGTGCACCCGCAGGCCCTCGGCGACCGCCTCGTAGACGGTGTGCCGCGGGTTCAGCGAGCCGGTCGGGTCCTGCAGCACGAGCTGCACCCGGCGGCGGAAGGCCTTCAACGCCCGCCCGTCGTAGCGCAGCGGAACACCGCCTACCAGCACCTGCCCGGCCGAGGGTCGCTCCAGCCCGAGCAGGGTCCGGGCGAGCGTCGTCTTGCCGCAGCCCGACTCGCCGACGAGCGCGACGATCTCGCCCCGACCCAGCTCCAGGTCCACCCCGTCGACAGCCCGGGCCACCCGCCCGCCGCGGGCCCGGAACGACGTGGACAGGCCGGCTGCCTCGAGCACGGGCCGCGAGTTCACCCGGTCACCTCGGCGGCGACGTGCACGCAGGCGGCCTGGTGCCCGGGTGCGGCCGGGCGCAGCCGCACGTCCTCGGTGCGGCACACGTCCACGGCCTCCGGGCAGCGCGGGTGGAAGGGGCAGCCCGCCGGCAGGTCGCCGGGCCAGGGCGGGTCGCCGGGCAGGCCGCGCGGCGCGAACCGGGCCGCTGGGTCGCCGATGGTCGGGTACGCGGCGGACAGCGCCCGGGTGTACGGGTGCCGAGCCCGATCGAGGACGTCCGCGGACGGCCCCTCCTCGACCACCCGGCCGGCGTACATGACCGCGAGCCGGTCGCAGGTCGTGCCGAGCACCGAGAGGTCGTGGCTGATGACGACCAGCCCGACCCCGAGGTCGTGGACCAGGGCGGTGAGCAGGTCCAGCACCTGAGCCTGCACCATCACGTCCAGCGCCGTCGTCGGCTCGTCGGCGATGATCAGGCGCGGACCGCAGGCCAGCGCCATCGCGATCATCACGCGCTGCTTCTGGCCGCCGGAGAGCTGGTGCGGGTACGACGACGCCAGGCGCGGCGGCAGCCCCACCTGGCCGAGCAGCTCGCGGGTCATGGCGTCCGCGCCGCGCCGGGTGTCGGCCTGCCCGTGCAGCAGCACCGGCTCCGCCACCTGCCGGCCGATCTTCTGCAGCGGGTTGAGCGAGTGCAGCGCTCCCTGGAAGACGATCGACGCCTCCGCCCAGCGCACCGCGCGGAGGCGGCCGAAGTTCATCCCCAGCACGTCCTCGCCGTCGAGCAGAACCCGGCCGGTGACCGTCGCCGAGGCCGGGTTCAGTCGCAGCACCGTGGCCGCGACCGTCGACTTGCCGGACCCCGACTCGCCGGCGATGCCGAGAGTCGACCCCGCCTCGAGCTCCAGCGAGACCCCCCGCACCGCGGGCACCGGCCCGTCGGCGGTGCGGTAGGTCACCGACACGTCCTCCAGCTGCAGCAGCGTCATGTCAGCGCTCCCGCGGGTCGAGCACGTTCTCCAGCGCCCGCCCGACCAGGGTGAAGGCGAGTACCACGGCGACCACGCAGAGGCCGGGGGGCAGCAGGTACCACCAGGCCCCCGCGCTGATCGCCCCGTTCGAGAAGGCGCTGTCGAGCATCGAGCCCCAGGAGACGCGGAACGGGTCGCCGAGCCCGAGGAACGACAGCGTCGTCTCGGACAGGATCGCGATGGCCACGGTGAGCGTCGTGTTGGCGAGCACCAGGGGCATCACGTTGGGCAGGACGTGCCGCGACATCTGGTGCCAGTGGCCGCCGCCGAGGACCCGGGCGCGCTCGAGGTAGGGCCGCGCCTCGACCGAGAGGGTCTGGGCGCGCACCAGCCGGGCGGTGCCGGGCCAGGACGTCACGCCGATGACGACGATCACGTTGAGCAGGGACGAGCCGAGCACGGTCGCGAGCGCGATCGCCAGCGGCAGGAACGGGATGACCAGGAACCAGTCGGTGACGCGCTCGAGCACCGAGCCCAGGCCGCCGCCGAAGTGTCCGGACCCGATGCCCACCAGCGTCCCGATGGCCATCGAGATGACCGTCGCCGCGATACCGACGAGCAGCGACACCCGGCTCCCCCACACGACCAGTGCGAGCACCGACCGGCCGGACTCGTCGGTGCCCAGCGGGAAGCCGCTGGTGGGCGGGGCGAGCACGGCTCCCGTGGCCTCGGTCACCTTGAGGTGGTCGGCGGAGAACAGCAGCGGAGCCGTCAGCGCGAGCAGCACGAACACGGCCAGGATGACCAGACCGGCAATGCCGCCGCGCTCCCGGCGGAAGGACGCCCAGAACCGGCCGACGGCCGCCCGCCGTCGGATCCGGCGGACCGCCCGCGCCGACTTCGGGACGACGGTCGTGGTGGTCATGTGCGCACCCGCGGGTCGACGGCGGCCACCACGATGTCGGCCACGATGTTGGCGACCACGACCGAGAGCGAGAAGAGCAGGAAGATCGCCTGCAGCAGCGGCACGTCCGGGCCCCGGATCGCCTGGTAGCTCAGCAGCCCCAGGCCGGGCCAGGAGAACACCGTCTCGACCGTGATGGCCCCGGACACGACGAAGCCGATGTTGAGGAAGACCAGCGTGATGGTCGGCAGCAGCGCGTTGGGGACGGCGTGCCGGCGGCGCACCAGCTTGTCCATCAAGCCCTTGGCGCGCGCGGTGACCAGGTACTCCTGCCGGGTCTCGTCGACCAGGGACGAGCGCATGACGAGGGCGTACTCGGCCAGGTAGGCAAGGGTCAGCGTCGCCGCCGGTAGGGCGAGGTGCCAGGCCTGGTCGAGGATGCCTTCCAGCGACCATGGGTCCAGACCCGGCGTGATGGTGCCGCCGCTCGGGAAGATGCCCGGGAAGGGGCCGACACCAACGCTGAACAGGATGAGCAGGACCATGCCGAGCCAGAACTCCGGCATCGCGTAGAGCGTCAGGGTGATGCCGGTGCTGGTCCGATCGAAGGTGCTGCCCCGCTTCCAGCCGCCGCGGATCCCGATGGCGATGCCGATGACTGCCGACAGCACCGTCGCCGTCGACAGCAGCACCACCGTGGGCCAGACGTAGTCGCCGATCACGTCCCAGACCGGTCGGGAGAACTGGGTCGAGTCGACGCCCGAGGAGAACGGGTTGCGCAGGTAGTCGATGAACTGGGTGCCGATCGGCTGGTTCAGGTTCCGCCGCAGCTCACGCAGCTGCTCGCGGTCCATGTTGCGACCGCGGGTGTAGAGCGCGATCGGGTCGCCCGGGAGCAGCCGGAACAGGAAGAAGTTGAACACCAGCACGAAGAACATCGTGCCCACGCCGGTGAGCAGCCGCCGTCCGGCGTACGCGCCGAGTCCGCCGCGACCCCTCGCCGACCCGGTGGCCGCGGACGGCTCCTGCGGTGCGACGTCGGCCGGCGCGAGGGTCACCGGCGCCTGCCGCAGACGGTCGGCCGCTCGTTCCTACTCGACATCGCTGTCCGGGCGGCGCCGGTTGCGGGCCACCACGAACCCGGCCCCCGCGAGGACGAGCACCGCGACCACGATCCCGCCGATCACCAGGCCGGAGCTGGAGCTGCCGTCGTCGGCGGCCGCCGCCTTGTCACCGCCTCCAGCCGAGCCCGTGCTCGTGGTGTCCTCCGCGGTGACCGGCCGAAGGTTCTGGTAGCTGTGGGTGCCGTACTGGAACAGCAGCGAGCCGTCGGGGGCGGGCTGCGGCTGGAAGCCGGTGAACCGGTCCGACCGGTACGCCTCCAGGTTGTTGTAGTACGCCGTAATGACGTACGGCGCCTGCTCGTAGACGATCTTCTGCATCTCCTTGACCGTCGCGGCCCGCTCGGCCGGGTCGATCTGCTCGCCCTGCTGGGCGTAGAGCGCGTCGTACTGCTTGTTGCAGAAGAACGAGTCGGAGAGGTTGGCGTAGATGTTGCCGCCGTCCTTGTAGGAGCGGTTGGCGCAGGTGAACGTCGACAGCTGGTAGTTGGGATCGGGCTCGACCACCCAGCCCCACTCGAACATGTCGAACTTTCCTTCGCCGATGATCTCGGTGAGGGCGTCCTCCGACACGATCTTGGGCTTGACCGTGATGCCGATGTCCTTGAGCCAGTCGGTCACGAACTGCACGGTCTGCTGGCTGGTGGGCGAGTTCGACCGGCCGAACAGCCGGAACACCAAGGGTTTCCCGCCCCCCGGCATCGTCCGGGTGCCGTCCGCCCCCTTCGTGTAGCCAGCCGCATCGAGCAAGCTCTCGGCCTTCGCGGGGTCGAACGTGTACGTGGCGGCACCTGGGTCGTAGTGCAGCGACTTGTACAACGACGGGATGATGGTGGTGCCCACGGTCGCGTGCCCGCCGTAGACGCGCTCGACCAGCGTCTTCGGGTCGATCGCGTAGGACAGGGCCTGGCGGACCCGGACGTCCTTGAGGGCCGGGTGCCCGTCACCGATCGGCGTGCCGTCGTCGAGTGCCGCACCCGTGTTGAAGGCGATCTCGTTGAAGCCGGAGTACTTCGCGTCGAAGGTGGTCACGCCCTCGGCGCCCTGCAGGCTGGCGAACACGTTGGACCCGAGGTCGTCCGCGAAGTCGATCTCGCCGCGGCGCAGCGCCTGCGCCATCGAGTCCTTGTTCTGGAACACCCGGAACACCAGCTCGTCGATCTTGGGTACGTCCGTGTAGTAGGTCTTGGTAGCCTCGAACCGCAGGAACTGCCCCTTCTTGTGCTCGGTCACGACGAACGGTCCCGACCCGACCAGAGCATCC
>JAVEDA010000210.1 GCA_030841195.1 Actinomycetota bacterium
ATGATCGACGAGGATGCGGACCGGTTCTTCCGCCCGCCGTACGTCGGTCACCGGGGCTGGCTGGGGGTCCGCGTCGATGGCCGGCCGGACTGGGCCGAGGTCGCCGCGGTGATCGAGCAGGCCTACCGGGCCGTTGCTCCCGCGACCCTGGTCGCGACGCTCGACGCCCGCTGAGGCGCCGCTACTCGAGGGGCTGAGGGGCCGGCCGGTCGCCGCGCTGGCCGAGCGTGACGCCGACGCTGGCCAGGCTGACCAGGACCAGCGCGAGCAGCTCGCGCGGGCCGAGGTGCTGACCGAGAACGACGAGTCCGGCCACGGCCGCGGCGGCCGGCTCCAGGCTCATCAGCACGCCGAACACCCGGGTCGGCAGGGTGCGCAGCGCGGTCATCTCCAGCCCGTACGGGATCACCGAGGCGAGCAGCGCGACCGCGACACCGGCCGCCAGCGCGGACCCGTCCGTGAAGGCCCGAGCGGCCCCGGCCGCCCCGAACGGCAGCGCCACCAGGGCGGCAACCAGCAAGGCCACCGCGAGCCCGTCAAGGCCCGGAAGCAGGCTGCCGACCCGGGCGCTGGCGAGGATGTAGCCGGCCCAGAACATGCCGGCCAGCAGGGCCAGGGCCAGCCCGCCGAGGGGCACCGAGCCGCCGCGGTGCAGGCCCAGCAGCGCGACCCCGGCGGCAGCGAGGGCCACCCAGGCAAGGTCGAGGCCGCGCCGGGTCTGCACGAGAGCCACGAGCAGCGGGCCGATGAACTCCACCGTCACCGCGACACCGAGCGGGACCTCGCGGATGGCCAGGTAGAACACCAGGTTCATCGCGCCCATGGTCAGGCCGAGCGACGCCGCCGCCACCCACTGCGCGCGGGTCCACCGGCGTACGGGGGGACGCACCACGGCGACGAGCAGCAGGCCGGAGATGGCCAGCCGCAGCAGGGTGATGCCGGCCGCACCGGTGACGTCGAACGCGGTGCGCGCGAAGGCGCTGCCGGTCTGCACCGAGGCGATCGCGACAAGCACCAGCACCGGCGCGGGAACGGTCGCGGCGGCGGCCCGAACCTTCCCCGTCACCCCGTCGCCGGCCATGGCGCGACCCTATGGCCGCGTCCCGACGCGCGGACGCGCTCGCCCATCCCTCGGGCGGCCCGGGATAGGTTGCCGCGCGAGGAGGTGGCAGCCATGGCCGTGCGCGCGATCCGCGGAGCGACCCAGCTGGAGGTCGACGACCGCGACCACCTGCTGGCCTCCGTCGACGAGCTGATCCGGGAGATCCTCACCCAGAACCAGCTCGGTCACGAGGACCTGATCTCGATGCTGTTCACGGCCACGCCGGACCTGCACAGCGAGTTCCCGGCGCTGGCCGCCCGTCAGCTCGGCATCGGCGACGTGCCGCTGCTGTGCACCCAGGAGCTCGACATCGCCGGCGCCATGCCGCGGGTGATCCGGGTGATGCTGCATGTCGAGACCGCGCTGACCAAAGCCGAGGTCCGGCACGTCTACCTGCGTGGCGCGGCGGCGCTGCGACGGGACCTGGCCCAGTGAGTCGCGGCGCAGCCGACCCTCCCGTGGTCCGGTCCTGCCTGGTCGTGGGGACCGGTCTGATCGGTACGTCGGTCGCGCTGGCCCTGCGGCGGCACGACGTGGTGGTCCACCTCGCCGACCGGGACCCGGCAGCCGCCCGGCAAGCCGCCGAGCTGGGCGCGGGCACCGTGGACCCACCGACCGAGCAGGTGGACCTCGCGGTCGTCGCGGTCAGCCCGTCGGCCACCGCCGAGGTCGTCAGCGGGCTGCTGGCCGGGAACGTCGCGGCCACGGTCGTCGACACCGCCGCGGTCAAGGCGGGGGTGCTGCGCCAGGTGGCCGCCACCGTCGGCCCGGCCCCACACTTCGTGGGCACGCACCCGATGGCCGGCCGGGAGCGGTCCGGGCCGGGAGCTGCGCGGGCCGACCTGTTCGAGGGGCGTCCCTGGGCGGTGTCCGCACAGGGGGCCGACGAGCGGTCGATGACCCGGGTGCGGGCCCTGCTCGACATGTGCGGCGCGGTGGTCGTCGAGATGGACGCGCCCGCCCACGACGCCGCGGTCGCCCTCGTCTCGCACGTCCCGCAGGTCGCCGCCTCGCTGGTGGCCGCCCGGCTGGCCGAGGGCGCCGACAACGCGCTCGCCCTGACCGGGCAGGGGCTGCGCGACGTGACCCGGGTCGCAGCCTCCGACCCCGACCTGTGGGTCGACATCCTTACCGCCAACGCCGAGCCGGTGGCCCGGATCCTCACCGAGCTGCGCCAGGACGTCGACGCGGTCGTGCACGCCCTGCGCGAGGTCGACGAGGACCCGGAGTGGGCCCGCACCGCGCTGCGCGAGGTCCTGCTCCGTGGCAACGCCGGCCGGGCCCGGCTGCCCGGCAAGCACGGCGGTCGCTCCACGACGTACGCGCTGGTGCCGGTGGTGCTGCCCGACCGCCCGGGCGAGCTCGGCCGGCTGTTCGTCGACGTCGGCGCGGTGGGCGTCAACATCGAGGACATCCGGATCGAACACTCGCCGGGGCAGCCGGTGGGCCTGGTGGAGCTCGCGGTGGCGCCCGCCGCCGCGAGCGGTCTGGCCACGGCGCTGGCCGGGCTCGGGTGGGTCGTTCACCCCGAGGGCGCGTAACATCGGGGGG